>VGZN01000001.1 GCA_016872635.1 Planctomycetota bacterium
GGTGTCACAGTTCGCATGGTCGATATCGACCCCATCGATGCAACGCTTTGCATGAAGTCCCTCGCGTATCAACTGGGACCCAAAACCCGACTAGTCGCCGTCACTGCAGCTTCCAACGCCGTCGGCTCAATTACCGATATCCCAACCATCGCAAAAATGGTGCATGAGGTAGGTGCCGAACTATTTGTCGATGCGGTTCACTTTGCTCCCCATCGCCGGATCGACGTTTACCGCTGGAACTGTGACTACATGGTCTGCTCCGCGTATAAATTTTTTGGACCCCATATCGGGATCCTGTACGGTCGCCCCCAACGTATGCAGGAACTCAAACCCTACAAACTCCGTCCTTCTCCGGAATTGATTCCAGGCCGTTGGATGACAGGGACACAAAATCATGCCTGCATCGCTGGTGTAACAGCCGCAATCGATTACCTCGCGTCGCTCGCTGGATCAGGCACCTCGCGACGTGAAAAACTAGACATTGCCTTTAATGACATCGTGACCCTCGAAACACAATTGATCGCGAACTTGATCGAAGGGCTCCAAAGAATCCCTGGTGTCAAGGTATTCGGCATTACCGATGTAGATCGCTTGCACGAGCGAGCTCCAACCGTCGCGTTCCAAATCGCAGGTATCAAGTCAGCAGACGCAGCAGCAGCCCTAGGCGAACAAGGGATCTGCGGTTGGCATGGAAATTACTACGCGTTGCCTCTTACCGAAGCACTCAAAACAGAACCCGAGGGAATGATTCGACTCGGCTGCATGCATTACAACACCAAAGACGAAGTAGCCCGAACATTAGATGTGATCCAAACCATCGCCAACGCGGTCGCTTAACACGTGAAAACATCCGCTTGGATTACCGGGCAAATACCAGCCCTAATGCCATGCGGGCTTCACCCACCCTCCATCGCTTACTTCAATGGCATCCCGGGTTCTGCTTTGCCGTTGGTCGTCAGAATCTGAAAGTGATGGACTCCAGCAGCCAACGGATGATCACTAGTCCATACGATTTTCTTCTCCGGAGTGACTTCGACCATCGATACACCAGTGTTCGCCGCATGCGAACCAACGACCGTGTTTCCATTTGCAAGCCGCTGCGAACCACATGGATCCTTAAAAAGTCCGCCTACATCTTCGTTGTTGATCTGCCAAACAATCTCTCCGTTCGGATTGAACTCGACAGCCTTGTTTCCGTGCGTCAACGAAACCAGTGTGTTTCCACTATCCAAACGAATCGCCGTGAAGGGCCAATTTTCGGCCGGTCTGCCTCCAATCGATGCGAGATCCGTCTTGATGGTCCGTAGCACCGTACCATCGCATGCATACTCTTTCACAGAAAAAGCAAGTAAGTGAGGAACCAAGTAGTTCCCGTTGCGCAATTGCCTCGCCATGCGTGTTTGCATATGCGCATTGTCGGTCTCCGGCTGCAACGGAACCTCTAACTGAATCTTGGCAGTTCCATCGACCTCGAGCAATCGCGGCTTAGCCCCCAACTCTGTGATTAATGTATTCCCGTTGTACAACCGCTGGGCGGTGCCGATTTCACGGTTCGCAGCATCTAGTTTGTACTGAAAAACAACCTTCTTCTCCCGAGTAACTTCCTCCACCCGATCGGAATACGCCAACAGCACGTTTCCATTGGGGAGCACGAATCCATCTCGAGACCCACCCGAGTATTCCCAAGTTGCAACTCCATCTTCACCGATAATCGCCGTTTTCGCCCCTAAGACGAGATACGAGTGGCGAATTGAATCTTGCCCCAGTCCCACCGATGAGACTAACGCGAGGAAGGCCCAAAACCTCGATCGCGTCAGTAAAGTGATACTCGCTCGAATTACAGACCTGGAAGCAATTGCTGTCATGACTATGGATACTCAAGTTGGTAAGGAGAAAACAGTGGGTGCCGTCAGAGGTCATCGGACGGAAAAGAATCGAAGGGGAACAATGGGTGTCGGCGGTAATGATAATCCATCCGGCTCAGATCCGCACAGGTTGAACCGGGTGTATTTACCCGTATGAAGCGATCGCAAACCTCGCGATATGCTGCCAGCGGTGCGTGAACTCCCTTTGCAACTAATACTCGGAAGGAACTCGGCTCAATTCCGCACGATATCAATTGCTGCAAGCTAAAGGGAACCATTCGTTTACTGGTTAGCAATAGTGTCATCGGATACTCGCATGCTCGCACCACGACGGTAGCTCCCTGGTCAAATTCTACGATCCCACCATGCCGTGGCTTGGACTCCGAAAAACGACCCGAGTGGATCGAAACAATCTCGACTCGCAGCAGTAGCGGGTCTCCATGCGCATGATCCGTGTGCCCACCGATCAACAGTTCCACGGTCGCCCCAACCTCGAGGTTAAGCGATTGCGCAACTGCCTGCGCATCTGCGATACATACGAATGCAGGTCCTAGATTACGTTCACACAATGCTCTCGCCAGCACCGTTCCATCCGCAGCAGAACCACCGCCGACATTATCGCCCATATCGAGCAGTCCAAAACGTACACCCACTGTCGTCTCGATCAAATCCAAAGCCTTTTTTACATCGACCAATACACCTTTCATGGCATTTCGGTTGCGCCAAAGTTCATCGGCAAGTTCATCCGCTAGTTGTTGCGCTAGTTGCAAATCATTGTTGGTGATCACTACGACCGACGCTCCCATCTCGCACACATCCGCGTAAGGGAACCCAAGCAGCAGACTATTGCTGAGAACATCGGGGAAATCGAGCTGCCGATCCGCGGCTTCGTAGATTACACGCAAGTGCGGTTCATCGGTGCTCTGCCGCTCAATATTGATGACCAGCGGCGGAAATGCTGCAGCCATCGTAGGATTCGTTTTCCCCATCACACATTCCATCAGCATTTTGGCAGCCTCTTCACCGCGTACACGCTGGTCCAAATGGGGATTCGTTCGGTAGGCGATGACCGCCGTGCATGCCTCGACCATAGCGGGCGAGAGATTCGCATGTGCATCGAGCGTAACCACAACCGGTAACTTCGCCCCAACCCTTGCTCGAATTTGCGTCAACCAATACCCATCCGCATCGCGGTGCTTCTCTGAAACCGCAGCTCCATGGGCTGCCACGAGAAGACCATCCAAAGGCATCGATCGCTGCAATGCAGACAATGTTCGGCTTAGTAATTCATCAAAGGCTTCTTCGGAAATCGTTCCCGAAGGAGTCGCGCGAACAGCAAGGATGGGTACTACCTCAACGGGCACGTGATCGGCCCGATCCAATCCAGCCAAAAAACCACCCAGTTCATGATGGCTCCCGACAAATCGGTTCAGAATTTCATTCCCGATGGCTACCGTGTCTTCCTCGAAATTACGCCACGTGGTCGGCATCGCAATAAAAGTGTTCGATTCATGAAGGAAGGCTAGAATCCCGATTCGCATGGTTGCTCGTTGGCGATTTGAGGAGAACAACTTTCGATGACAATGTCGGATTAATGAGATCGTAATTCTACTATAGCGATATCGGGAATATCTCAGGGCAGCGATCCCGAATACGACAAATCCATACGATACTCCAACAAGTACTTTCAGGATCGGAAGCATGCTAAAATCCCGTCTCCCCACTCGATACATTTCAATGCAATGGCCAACGAGATCTCATGGATCGCAGACGGCATGAATACGGAAATTGACAGAATCTTATGAATCATGACCTAAACGCGGTTCGATCGCACTTGTATGCAGCGGTACTCTGCGATGCGCTAGACCAGATCGGACTGCACCATCAATCGCCTAGAGTGTCACTCCCATTGCAAACCCGATTTCCGGATTCAGTAGGAGTTCTCGCTGGACGCTGCAAAACCACGCTTTGGGCGGACATGGCCCATTTGGATCCTGAACCCTATGCACTGGAACTGAAGGCTGTCGATGAATGCAATCCTGACGATGTCTTTGTTGCGGCAGCGGGAGGGTCGATGCGCTCGGGCATTTGGGGAGAACTCCTAACTACCGCGGCGAAAAATCGTGGTTGTGTCGGTGCGATCGTCGATGGTGCTATTCGAGATGTTGACAAAATTGCGGCGATGCACTTCCCTGTGTTCGCCAAAAGCCGATGCATTTACGACAGCTTGAATCGACAGCGAGTCATCGACATAGATATCCCCGTTGAGATTGATGGTGTTCGTTTTGTACCTGGTGATCTTGTGGTCGCCGATGCCGATGGCGTTGTCGTTGTCCCAAAAAACGTTGAAAACGAGGTCTTGAAACTGGCGTTTGCAAAAGTACTAGGGGAGAATCAAGTGCGCGATGCAATCCGAGCTGGTATGACCTCGAGAGATGCATTCAGGAACTTTGGCATTCTTTAGCATTTAGGAACGATTTCATGCCAGCACCGTCAGCGTCCGAACTTTCTAAAATCCATTCGCCGATCAACCGCAGAAAGTGGATCCGTTTTGTATCTAGTGCTATCGCAATGACTGCGATGCATGGAGGACCACACCTCGGCAGCAATCATCCGCTTGCAGGAAACTGCTTCGCCAGCGATGGATCGATCCCAAAGAAGAAAGTTGCAGCGATCGTGACGGTCTATCGAAAAAATTCGCATGCGGATGTTCTGGTCGGAAAAATCCTAGAGGGCTGGCAGCAAGACGGCGGTCCAGGTCCTGCACTGGAATTGGCTTCGCTATACGTTGATCAGTTTCCTGACGAAGATCTTTCAGTAAAGCTCGCCGAAAAGCACGGTTTCCGAATGTGCAAAACGATTCGGGATGCGATCACGCTCGGAGGCGATGAGGTCGCCGTCGATGGCGTCCTGAGTATCGGCGAACATGGCGAATATCCTTGGAACAATCTCGGCCAACACCTTTATCCCCGCAAGCGGTTTTTCGAAGAAATCACCGATACTTTCGCAAACTGCAATCGTGTGGTTCCGGTGTTCAATGACAAGCATCCGGGGCCCGAGTGGAAAGATGCTCAATGGATGTACCAACGCGCGAAAGAGTTACAAGTTCCATGGATGGCTGGCTCCTCATTGCCGGTCAGCTTTCGCAGTCCTGATGCAAACTTGACGATGGGAGCAAAAGTAGAGGCATGTGTAGGAATTGGATACTCGGGACTTGATATTTATGGCATTCACACACTCGAGTTTCTGCAAAGCAACCTGGAACGCAGGGCCGGAGCAGAGTCCGGGGTTCGTTCCGTTGAATCGGTACCGACAACTCAGATCGGTCGTTTGTTGTCCGAGGGCATCATCGATGAACACCTCATGGATCAAGGATTGGCGGTTACGAATACGGACCGCGCTTCCGTCCTCAAAAACCCTCCGACGGACGGCGCAGTTTTCTTGATCGAGTACAAAGACGGCCTGCTGGTTCCGGTACTCATGCTTCCCGGCCTCGCCCAAGGCATTGCCGTGGCAATAAAACCGCTCGGAGAAGCTAGTTTCGCGACCCGTGTCGAGGAGCGCGAAAAACCCTACTACCCACATTTCGCCTACTTGCTCAAAGGCATCGAAACGATGATCCACACGGGAAGGCCTGCATATCCCGTGGAAAGGAACATGCTCACCGCCGGGACCCTCGATCGACTCCTCGTGTCCCTCCGAGAGGGGAGTCGCAAAATTGCGACACCGGATTTAGAAATTGCGTATCACCCCGTCGATTACTCATACGCTCCCCATTTGAAACTTGAAGGGTTGCGATAGGCAACGCTGGTTCGCTAAAGCCATCCTACTTCATCGGATCTCTACGCGTTAGCGCCGGGTGGCGAAACGACCACGTCGCAAGTAACCATGTTTCGATCATGGCTAGTGTCGGGGGAGATCGAGGGCCAACGCCCAGTTGCCACTTGCTAGCAGGCGTGGCGCGGATATTTGCTTCGCATAGCGAAGACATCAGAGCCCTCAGCGTGAGCGCCGGGTGGAGGCACGCTGCCATCGCTCGTCACAACGTTTTGATCATTCACTAGCGACGGGGGATATCAGGTTCGATGGTCTAGTCGCCACTTGCTAGCAGGCGTGGCTCGGATCTTTGCTTCGCATAGCGAAGACATCAGAGCCCTCTGCATGAGCGCCGGGTGGAGGCACGCTGCCATCGCTCGTTACAACGTTTGATTATCACTAACGACGGGGGATATCAGGTTCGAGCGCCTAGTCACCACTTGCTAACACGCATGGCTCAGAGGGGAACGTTATTTGCGCAAGGTCATCAAGTACTCTACGAGATCGACCAACTCTTGCTCGGTCATGGTTTCCTGCAGATTCTCGGGCATCAATGACTTTTCTTGCTTCTTGATCTCCTCCAGATCGGAACTCTTAATTGCCCGTTCGATCCCCTTTGCATCCTTGATGGTCACTCCGTCATCAGTCTTTGAAATCAACAAACCAGTGACGACCTCTCCATCTCCTGTTCGAGCGGTGTAGGCTTCATAGTTGTGACTGATCCCCGCACTGGGTGCCAAAATCGAAACGTACATCGCCTCGCGCGTCAGTTTATTCCCGATCTCGGTCAAGCTTGGGCCAACGTTCTTGCCTTCGCTGCCAACCATATGGCACTGGGAGCAAGTGGCAACCCCGAAGTAAACGGACTTCCCATTGGCACTATTACCCTTCTTTTTGATCAACTCCTCGATAGGAGGAAGTGGATTCTGAGAGGTTTTGAGGACGGGGAACAGTTCTTTTGCTGCATTCGAGATGGCGGGATCCTCGGAATTTCGCAATGTTGGCCCGAGAAGCGGCTTCGCCTCTGCGGGCAATCGGTTCTCTTTCGCGAGAGAGACCAAGAAGGACTGATTCGCCTTGTTCCGTCCCAGGCCAACCGCAGCTTCCACCTTGACACTCTTTGCCACGTCTTGAGATTCAAGCAAGGCCTTTTGCAGTTCAGCTGCTTCCTTGCGATTGCTAAGCGACAGTGTCTTCGACAAGGCTACTGCCATCTCGGATGGCTCTTGAGCTTCCAGCATCGCTTTCAAAGGCGAAGCGCCACCGGTCTCAAGTGCCAGATCGAGTGCTTGTACCGCTTGGGTGGAAGCCCCCCAGGCAGCAGCCCTCTTCAGCAATTGCTCCGAGACCCCGGTGACTTTCAGCTTTTGCAGGACCTTTAACTGCGACGGATCCTCCCCAAGGGAATTAACGTAATCACGCACCAAAGCAGCCAGTTTTGGATTGGCATTGATACCGACTCCGTCGAGACGCATCAGAGCTTCGATCACCGTTTGAGGCTGATTTTCCAGTTCCAACAATGGCTTCAAGGCCGATTGGCGGTCTGCTGGCTTCAAAAAATCGGTAGCGCGGAATAGCCGTGTGATTTGCTCCTTGGGGAGCTTCGACGAGGCCAACCATTGAGATTGCATTTCAGCAGCGACGGGACCGCGACCACGCCATGCGATCAAAAGACCTTCTCCGCGATCTGACTTCAAGTCACGATAGGCCGTCAAACACTCATTCCAACGATCGGTGGCGGCGATACCGAGCGCTTCGAGGTACCACCGGTCACGACTCCCAGCTTTCGCAGCCAGTTGCGCCCACAATTTCGGCATACTTGGCGATGCGTCTTCTCTAAGTGCAATCGCCAGCTCGCGTAGCACCACCATATTCGCATCACTGAGAAGCGGTGTAACGAACTTATCCGTCTCGAGTTTGGCCTGACGGGCGAGCCGGATCGCTGTGGCTCGGACGTTCTCATTTTCATCTTTCGACGCTGCGGTGAAGGCAGCCATCGGACTATCGACTTTGGCAAGCAACCAATACGCTCGCGCCCGCATCCGCGGATTTGGATTTTTCGTCATCATTTGAAGCTCGCCGATCGAATCACGACCCATCTTTAAGATCGCGTGATAGGCGAGGTAACGTACTGAATTGCACGGATTCGCAAGCGCGGCTACAGCCCCCTTAGCAGTCGACAAATCGTATTTGGGGACAGAGTACTTTGCACCCTCAGGAGCAAACCGGAACAGTCGCCCTCGTTCCATGTCTTGCATATTGTGACCTCCGACACCGGGATCATACCAATCCGAAACGAAGAGCGATCCGTCTGGTGCAACAGCGACATCGGCTGGGCGAAACCATTTATCGAATTCGCCAACCGCTAAATTCTCGATGGTGGCCCCATATCCAGCCCCCATTGATTTAGCGATATACGCTCGAACGACATTCGGTCCTGCATCGCAGTGGATAACTTGGTTTCGGAATTTCTCGGGGAGTAAATCACCCTCATAAACAGTGATACCCGTCGGCGATCCAGCGCCTGTAATCAGCATCGTGGGAACCACACCGGGATCATTTAAGTGCCAATGGCGTTCTGGAATCTCGGATTCCCAATTGGTGCGTTCTGCTTGCCATCCAGCACCGGTTATCTCATCGACATAACCATAGTTTCCAAACTCCATGACGTAGTTAATACGCGTGGCTCGATTCCCATCGTCATCGTTATCGGATTGCCAAATCGAGCCATAAGAATCCACTGCGGCTTCGTAATTGTTCCTAAAGTTGTGTCCGAGAACCTCCATGTCGCTGAGGTCTTCATTGCAGCGAAACACCATGCCTTGGCGGTACGGATTTCCCGAGTCGTTGATTTCACGTCCCCAGCGGTCTCGGATGGGATTCCCTTCCGAATCGCAAAGACGATGGCCTGTATTTCCAAAGTTGAAGTAGAGCTTTCCATCGGGGCCAAACACAAACGAGTGGACCGAGTGATCATGCTGAGGGTCACCTGTTTTTGTGAGGATAGCCCGTTTCGAATCGGGTTTATCATCGCCATCGTTATCGATGAACTCCCAAACATAAGGAGCGGCGCTCACCAAGACACGATTTCCGAGGACACACAAACCCAATGCAGAGTCGATATCGCGCCCTTGGTAAAAGACTTTGGTCGTGTCCATCACGCCATCTTGATTAGTGTCCTCCAAGATCAAGATACGATCCCCTTCGGCTCTTTCGCCATTGTGGCGACGGTAGTTTACGACTTCGCAGACCCACACTCGACCTCGATGATCGATATCGAGGTTGGTCAAGCTTTTCAGGACAGGCTCGGAGGCTGCTAACGTTGCTTGCACTCCTTCGGCGACCTGCAGACCAGCAACTGCTTTTTCGGGTGTACGATCTTCAATAGATGCTGCGGGCTGCCCCCAAGCGTTGAGCCCATCGGGAATACCTTCGGCGGCGATATGAAAGCGGACACTCGTGGAGGCACCGTTGTTCTGCGACACGCCACCTTGATCGAGCCCGCAGCCGACTTGGAACCGCTCAACGCCTTCGGGGAGATCGAAACCGATCACACTGAATGCGTGGGTACCGATTCCCTTCACGACCTTGTCCCGTACCTGGAGCGGCCCGCCCCCTGCGTTTGCATTCTTGCGGACTTCTCCCCATTCCGTTTGAGCCACAAACCAGTTGAGATCCAATAATGATTTCTTGCCGGATTTCATGACCAGAGTCGGCTCAACCCAATCCGCCCAATCGCATGCGAAGCCGTCCTCGCCAGGGGTAACAATCAAATAAAGTTTATTGACGCCGGTCACCTCGATATCCACGTCGATTTGGTGACGCGAAGTCGATGCATTCAATGTGTTCGAGGAAAAGAGCAACTTCCCTTTCGGTTTAGCGGCAGCACCAGTCGCTCCGGGCTCAATACCAAATTCTTTAGCAACTCCGGAAGGATTGAAGTTGGCGGGAACCGCTTCGTCTTGATTCTCTACCAGTTTCGTCACAGCAATAGGTTCTACGGTTGCACCCGCCTCCGGTACATCCACATGGGCACTCCAAAGAATCGCGTTGGCCACCAATCGTGTTGGCTCCGTACGCCCCCAGTTCCAGTGGAAATGCCCTCCGGTATATCCGAACGAACGTCCCCCATTGGGACGCTCTGAGGCCCAAGCCACGTGCTGAGGCTCTCCTTTTGCCACGGCCTTTCTCACATCTGGATTGCCGCTATGGGGGCCATCTGGACGATCCATCGTGCTGGCGGGGGCCACCGCCGAGAGAATTGGTGTTACCCCTTGCACGCCGTCCCGAAATCGCATGTGAAAATACCATTCATCCCGCGTCGAAAAGGGTTTTACTCCACGGGTAACCGGGTGATTAGGCAAAGCTTCAAACTTCGCAGTCCAGTGTGGGTTCACCGACCAATGAGTCTCGAAATATCCACCCAACCACTTGAGGTACTCAGCACCACCGCGATCCTTAGGAACCTCGACCGCATAATGAATACACACCAGCCCGGCTCCGCGATCCATTTGCTTCCCGAGACGATCCAGGTGGGACAACGAAGGGTGTCCACCACCTCCATCGGAATAAATTACGATCGCGTCAGCGACATCGAGCAAGGAGTCATCCTGAGGCCACCCGTTCCGGATGACTTCGCATTCCACGTTGCGAACCGAACGCTTGACCACATCGGCCAACACGCGGCAACCAGCATAATGCTCGTGCGAACCGAAATCGTGACTGGGACCACCCGCAATAAATACGATCCGCTTGGGGGCATTCGGTTCCTTACCAAAAGCTGTTGCCCACGAAGCAAGCACCACAAACATCCCTGACATCGCGAAAGCAATGGGCAAGCATGGCGACAGTCGAGTCAACAGACGAGAAAGCATGGTGGATTCGCCTGAGTATCGGATCATAGGATTCGCTCGAATCAATAGATGGAGGGATCGGACTGGAGGGAAAATTCGCATGGTAAACCTGGATGAGGACTCACCCCAAGCCCCGTAAGGATAATGGTAGTTGGTAGCATGCCACCGGTAAATTACCCATCTTATTGCCTAGCATCTGTAGTTATTGCCTAGCATCTGTAGTTTCATCGGAGGCCATGGTCCGGCTGAAAATCGCAGAAAATGCGTTGTACGATTTAAAAATTGAGGTCGTTTTGGCACGTACCGTCGCCAGCGGCATGGAGCAGCAATGGCATGGAGATTGTCGCTCAAAGGAATTTGGTGTCCGGGGAAACTAGTTTCACGTGGATATAATTTCAGCGCTGTAGAAGTTTCGGGTCGATGGAAATCAAGACGACGCGTATAGTGATCGCGGCGTCAAATCGATGCCTTTTCACCGCGCATTTACCAGCCCACCATCACGGTACCAACCTGGAGACTCCCGTGACTATCCACCATCTTCGCCGAGATTACCGCTATGGCTCGTTGACACGCGACGAACTCCCGCACGATCCGATCGCACTCTTCCAGACCTGGTTTTCAGAATTGAGAGGGGCCGAATTGCCGGAATGGTTTGAACCCAATGCGATGACGTTGGCAACGCACAAGGCGACAGGAGGGGCAGCCTGCCGTATCGTTTTGCTCAAAGAAGTGGAACCGGATGGCTTTCTGTTTTTCACCAACTACCAGTCGAACAAGGGCATGGAAATCAACCTGGATAGCCGAGTGTCGCTCGGTTTCTATTGGCCCATTTTAGATCGCCAAGTTCGTGTCGAGGGAATTGCGGAGCGCGTGGAGTCGGAAATCTCGGAGCATTATTTTCGATCTCGTCCTCGATCGAGCCAACTCAGCGCAAATGTTTCACCGCAGTCGGAAGTGATCGAAGACGATTCGCTGCTGCAGCGATTGGTGGATGAGTTGGACACGAAACTTGCCGGGGCCGATGTGCCTCGTCCCGATCACTGGGGCGGCTATCGAGTACGCCCTATTTCTGTCGAGTTTTGGCAGGGACGACCGTCTCGGTTGCACGACCGGTTTCGGTACACCAAACAATCGAAGGGCCGAAGCGAAGGACTATCCCCAGACCAGCCTAGTATTTGGAAGGTAGAGCGATTGGGGCCCTAGTGCCATCAACGGCTACGCTGCCATCTAGCGAAGATGGCCGCGGGCGCCAAACGACTGTTGGCGAGACCGATTCGAAACGGCGCCCATAGATTTCCAACCTTGCAACCTGTAACGATTGGCCGGCCGAGAGCGACTGGCAAAACCTCGGTGACACTGCCTCGGTGACACTGCCTCGGTGACACAGCATGAAGGAGAGAAATACCCCGGCCTGTGCGGTGAGGCGGACACCACGAGCAGGCCGTTGGGGTACCTCTGCGTGCGGCTTGCCGACGCAAAAGCAAATTGGCGAGAAATCCATCGAAAGCGTGAGGGGCCAAAAGATCCTCTTCCGGCCCTCACGGTATCTTTCGACGTTTGGGTAGAACGGTCCGACTGCACAACAACCATGCAATCGAACAATGTCTACCGCAAAAGCAATCATTGTGCCAAGGGCACACGCTTTGGGGACATTGGCATGAACGGTCAATTTTTCCTTAGGTTTTCGAATCCTTTTTTTTCGTTACGATGAGCAACGTTCTAGGTCGCCCCCAACCTGCTGCCTGATAAACTGGCAACTGTTCAGTTTCGATGCAGACATTCCATGATGTCGATTCCGTTCCGTTACTTGCAAAACCGTGAGGATTCCGACTGGGGAAGAGCGGAAGCGACCATTCGGAAAGAAATAAAAATCGTCCCGAACCTGGAGCGGCCCGTTAGAATCTGAATCACAGACAAGCCGACTTGATCGATTGTCCTGAAATTTACCATTTCCACCTATTGTTCGATCACGAATGACCCAATCCGAAACTTCTTCGTCCAATCTTCGCAGCATCCGTATTTTCGACACGACGCTTCGCGATGGAGAGCAGTCTCCCGGAGCCAGCATGAACTTGAGTGAGAAGCTTGAGGTAGCCCAGGCGCTCGCTTCCCTCGGAGTGGATGTCATGGAAGCAGGTTTCCCCATCGCGTCGCCGGGGGACTTTGAAGCGGTTCGCGAGATCGCATCGACCATCCGAGGACCTATTATTTGCGGTCTGGCCCGATGCAACGATGGTGACATTGATCGTGCGTGGGAAGCACTTCAGAAGGCGGAACGCTCTCGTATCCACGTGTTCTTAGCGACCAGTGCGATCCACCGAGAATTCAAACTTCGAATGACTCAGGAAGAAATCATCGCGAGAGCGGTCAAGGGTGTCGAGCGCGCACTATCGTACTGCGATGATGTCGAGTTCTCTGCGGAAGACGCTGCAAGGACCGAAATCGACTTCCTTTGCCGCGTGGTCGAAGCTGCAATCGATGCCGGAGCAACCACCATCAACGTACCGGACACTGTCGGCTATACCACGCCAGAGGAAATGTATGCTCGGATCGCAGAACTCATCAATCGAGTCCCAAATATCGATCGCGCGGTTTTGAGTTGCCACTGCCACGACGATCTTGGTTTGGCGGTGGCCAATTCGCTTGCCGCGGTTCGCGCTGGCGCCGGACAGATCGAATGCACCATCAACGGTATCGGGGAACGAGCAGGGAACTGTTCGCTCGAGGAGGTTGTGATGGCGATGCGAACTCGGAACGACGTCTATCAAACGACTACGCGAATCAAGACGGAGCGATTGGTCCCTATCAGCCGACTGCTTTCCAAAATCACTGGCCTCGATGTACAACGCAACAAAGCGATCGTGGGACGAAATGCGTTCGCCCACGAAGCTGGTATCCATCAAGATGGAATGCTCAAGGATCGCAGTACGTATGAAATCATGAGACCAGAGGATGTTGGTTTTGCCAAAACAGACCTGGTCCTGGGCAAACACAGCGGACGCGCCGCGCTCGCAGACCGCGCTCGTGATCTCGGCTACCATCTGAATGGCGAACAGCTTCAAATCGTTTTTGAGCAATTTAAAGTTTTAGCCGATAAGAAAAAGAACATCTTCGACGGCGACATCATCGCGCTCATCCAACAACAAATCAGTGGCGCGACCAATACAGCTTGGACATTGGTTTCCTATCGAGTCCAAAGCGGTTCTTCGAAAACCCCGTGTGTCGAACTCACGCTCAAGCACGGCGATGACACGTTCACGGAACGAGTCGAACAAGGGGACGGCCCAATCGACGCCGCATTCTGGGCAGTCGAAAAAATCACCGGTATCAAGACCGTGTGCAAGGATTTCCGAGTTCAGAGCGCATCGCTAGGTCGCGATGCTATCGGTGAAGTTACCGTGGAAGTCGATCACGAAGGAGAATCGTATCGCGGTACAGGGGCCTCAACAGACTCCGTTGAAAGCACCATCCTTGCGATGCTTAACGCGATCAATCGGATCATCACCGAAAAGAGCCTGCGAAGCGCTGGAAAAGTAACCCCGCAAGACGCATAACAGCCTAAGTTTCCGGACTTCTAGAAAACGGTTTTATCGGAAAGCAGTTCAATGAATCGCGAACGAATTTGCCATCTCTTGAATAATCAGCCATCCATGATTCGGAACCGAACTGCGTGGTGCCTAGCAGCGTTGTATTGGTCTCTAGCATGCGCTACATACTTGATTTCTCTTGTTCATTGTCAGATCAGTTTCTCGCAAGAGGCAATTGCAGTGACAACTGCGTCGTTACCAAACCACCCAGAGATCGATCGAGAACTCGAAGCGTTCGTCGCCAAGAATGAAATCGCCGGGGCGGTCACCGCCGTGGTCGATAAAGATCGTATTTTGCACGTAGGCACCATCGGAAATGCGAAGTTAGGAACAGCCGGAACACCCAAGTCGGAACCGATGACCAGCGATACCATTTTTTGGATTGCTTCGATGTCCAAACCGGTTGCCGGGGTTTGCATCATGCAATTGGTAGATCAAGGCAAACTATCGCTGGAAGACCCGATCGATCGATTCCTTCCAGAAATGTCGGTCCTTAAAGACGATTCCGGCAAAAAACACTCGATCACGGTCGCACAACTCCTCAACCACACGTCCGGCATGCGAGAGCTCAGCGAACCGTATTCTTCAAATTCGCTAGCGGAGGCTTCCGCAAAATATGCGAATGCTGGGCCACTTCATTTCGCGCCTGGCTCAAAATGGCAGTACAGCCAAACCAGTATTAATACAGCGGCTCGCATCGCCGAAGTGATCAGCGGCATGAGCTTTGATGAGTACACACGCAAAAATATCTTTGAACCACTCGGCATGAAAGATACTGGATTTTATTTGACGGACGGTCAAGCCAAGCGGTTAGCTGCTAGCTATTCGAAAAACGAACAAGGCGAGTTGATCCCCGCTCCTCTATTTTTGCTTGCAGGGAAAAAACCGACGGACCGTGAACGGCTCCCAGCGGCCAATGGAGGCCTGTTTTCGACGGCCATGGATTATGCAAAGTTCTGTCAGATGCTGCTCAATGATGGCACGATTGGGGGCAAGTTGATTTTGTCCCCGTCCGCAGTAACCCGACTCAGAACTCCGAGCACTGTCGAATTGACCACCGGCTTTACGCCGGGTAACGCCTGGGGAGTGGGCGTTTGTGTGGTGGTGAAGCCACAAGGTGCAACCGCAATGCTATCCGCGGGGACTTATGGCCACGGAGGAGCGTATGGGACACAAGCTTGGATCGATCCTGTGACGGGCCGCGCGTACATCCTCATGGTTCAGAGAGCCAATTTCCCAAACGCAGACGACTCGGAAATTCGCAAATCGTTTCAATCGATCGCGGCGAGGATTCAATAAGACCATCAACCATATCCATTCAAACGGGTAACCTCGCCTTCCACGTAACCGGCCCTTTATTACTCACTATCACTTCGTCGACTCATCCATATGTCCAATAGCAATGTTCATTCCTGGCTTTCAACGAAAGCAATGGCGTTTGATTCCAGTGGCATTCGTAAAGTATTTGCCCTGGCGGCAACGATGAAGAATCCGATCAATTTATCGATAGGCCAACCGGACTATGACGTGCCGATTCAAATTCGCGACGCTGCCTGTACCGCTATCCAATCTGGCAAGAACGCATACAGCCCAACGCAAGGTATCGCGCCTTTAGTTCAGCGAATGCAGCAAGAGATTGATAGGAAATACCAACACGATGATCGCGAAGTCTTCATCTGCTCAGGCACCAGCGGCGGTATCGTATTAACAATGCTATCGCTGGTGAATCCCGGTGACGAGGTGATCGTATTCGATCCTTACTTCGTCATGTACGTTCCGCTGATTCAATTGGTGGGTGGCGTTCCGGTGATCATCGATACATACCCCGATTTTCGTATCGATATGGATCGACTCCGCGATGCGATCACACCGAAAACGAAACTGGTGCTTTTTAACAATCCAAACAACCCCACTGGAGTGGCTGCGAGTTTAGAAGAGATTCGCGGCATCGCTGAACTGTGTCAAGAAAAAGGAATCGCGCTTGTATCAGATGAGATCTACAGCCAGTTTCATTTCGGCTCGCCAATGCGATCCCCTGCAGAGTTCAACCCGCAAACGATCGTGATTGATGGATTTTCAAAGAGTTACGCGATGACCGGTTGGCGATTAGGCTATGTTCATGGCCCCAAGGAAATCATTCAGACCATGATCAAACTGCAGCAATACACCTTCGTTTGCGCACCCACTCCACTTCAGCACGCTTCGTTGGCGGCCATGGACTACGACATGTCCGAGCACTACAAAAATTATGAGCAGAAACGAGATCGCATCGTCGAAGGACTAAAAGGATATTATGAGTTTCGCGAACCTGGCGGGGCCTTCTATATCTTCCCAAAAGTACCATCGGGCAATGCCACCGATTTTGTCGCTCGCGCAATCGCTAATGAACTGCTGATCATCCCGGGCAATATTTTCTCTCGGAAGGACACCCATTTCCGGATATCGTTTGCAGCCAGCGACGAAACATTGGATCGAGGCATCGAAGTCTTACGAAAACTCGCATAGCGTCCGCGTAGGGCGTTTTCCAACCGATTTTAACTTGGTATTCCCCGTGCGAAGTCGGAGAAATTGCCTCGCAGAACGGAACTGCGGGAAAAGACCCTTCCGATCACTTTTCAAGCGTTTCCGACCTGTTAGACTCCTGCGGTTGCATTAACAACCAGCGATATCAGCGCTGGCAGTGAGATCTTCTCAAAGGTGTCGTCATGGAACGAATTATCCCGATCCTAGGGTTGCTGGTAATGATCCTTATAGCGTGGGGGTTGAGTTCGAATAGGAACCGCTTCCCATGGCGTATCGTGACCGGCGGCTTGTTGATGCAAGTCACATTCGCACTGATCGTACTTCGCGTTCCAGCAGGACAAGCTGTTTTCGCAGCCATCGGGAATGTTTTTACTGGTCTTCTCAATTGCGTGGACCAAGGGGCAGGATTCGTCTTTGGTGACGGTTTGGTGCGTATGGAGAAGGAACTTGCACCGGCGTTCAAAATCCATTTCGTTGCTTTCAAGGTCCTTCCAACGATCATCTTTTTTTCTTCGTTGATGTCCGTCCTCTATTACATCGGTGTCATGCAACTGGTGGTGGGGGCAATATCGAGAGCCATGCAGAAAACGCTCGGAACTTCCGGAGCTGAAACGCTTTCGGCGGCAGGCAACATCTTCGTCGGCCAAACGGAAGCGCCACTGTTGGTTCGACCCTACCTCAACAGCATGACGCAATCCGAATTGATGGCAGTGATGGTCGGAGGATTCGCAACCATTGCAGGCGGGGTGATGGCAGCGTACGTCGGCATGGGAATCGATCCTGTGCATTTGCTGTCAGCGAGCCTTATGTCGGCACCCGCAGCCTTAGTGATCGCTAAAATCATGCAACCTGAAGTTGATAAACCGCTCACGTTGGGCAAGGTCGAAATGACCCCACCGATGGAAGCTACTAACCTAATCGATGCTGCCGCGCGCGGTGCGAGCGATGGTCTCAAATTGGCATTGAACGTTGGAGCGATGCTCATCGCTTTTCTTGGACTTATCTACATGCTCGACAGCCTCATGGGTTTGCTCACTGAGAATGTCTCACGATTAATCGTCGGTGAATCCTATCGAATCACTTTTACTCAGATCATAGGTATCGCATCCTCACCTTTTGCTTGGCTGATGGGGATTGAATGGAAGGACTGCTGGGTTGCAGGAGAGATACTTGGCACACGCATCGTGAGCAACGAATTCATTTCCTACACCCAAATGAATCCGGAAAAGAACGAGGCATTCTCGGGCGCATCAGAACGCACTAAGATTATTTTGACCTATGCCCTCTGCGGTTTTGCAAATATTGGGTCTATTGGAATTCAAATCGGAGGACTCGGGCCGTTGGCTCCCGACCGACGAGATGCTTTAGTGAAGCTCGGAGTACGAGCTATGATCGGTGGATTGCTGGCATGCTACATGACAGCATGTCTTGCAGGTATCTTCATTTGAGGATCCATCCGACGTCCGGGGAGAGATTTAACTTGGGGATCGAAGGCATGGCGGATTCACCATCGGACTGCAGCGAACTGGCTGAAAACATGGGACTGGCTAGACAAGCCGCCACGCGAGCCTACAACCCCTATAGCCGCTTTTCGGTAGGATGCATCTTGGTTGATGACCAAGGCAATAAATACTCCGGGTGCAACATTGAATCCGCATCGTATTCAGTAACACTGTGTGCGGAACGCGTCGCAGGATCGCACGCCATCGCGAGCGGATCTCGATCGTGGAAAACAATCTATATTGTCTCCCCGACACGAGTTGGCCCATGCGGTGTCTGTCGGCAGTTCCTCTACGAATTTGCACCGGACCTTCAAGTCTTCCTCGGAGATCTCGAAACCGATTCTTTCCTGGGCCCCATTCCCCTCCGCGAACTCCTGCCTTTCGCGGATAGCCTTCAGTTAACCGCGCTGGGCGAAAAACGTCTCGATGCACCGAAGGAAGAATAGGTTTCATGTCAGACCGGAGAACAGAAAGCGATTCAACGCTCGAAGCTGCTTTCGAGAAACAGCGGAGTCGATTTGTCGTAGGCATCGATCTTGGCACGACCAACTGCGCGATGGCCTATGTGGATACTAGCAAAGAACCTCGTCGCGTCGAGGTTTTCCAGATTGAACAACTTTCGGATTTTGGTGCGTCGGCTCGACTGGAGACGCTGCCTTCGTTTCACTACGAATTGACCGATCAAGAGCGCACTTCGGTCGACAAGCAATTACGGTTCGGTGAGCCTGAACAGGATCGCGGTATCGTAGGCGTATTGGCCCGCGAGCGAAACTTGCAAGTCCCCGGCCGCGGGATAGGGTCCGCCAAGAGCTGGCTTTGTCATACCCTCATCGATCGCACAAGCGATTTACTACCGTGGCAAGGTGACGAAGACGTACAACGACTTTCTCCGGTCGAGGTAAGTCGTCGATACCTCGAACATCTTCGGCGAGCTTGGGATAGAGATCATCCACACGACCCGCTGAGCGAACAAGAAGTCGTCGTAACACTTCCAGCATCGTTTGATGAAGTTGCTCGGCAATTGACTTTGGATGCTGCGAAAAGAGCGGGGCTCGTCCACGTGATTTTGATCGAAGAACCCCAAGCCGCTTTTTATGCTTGGCTCGATCGTCACCCTTCGGATTGGATGCAGATCCTCCAATCAGGTCAAAGCATTCTCGTCTGTGATATCGGAGGAGGAACCACCGACTTCACTCTGATCCGAGTCATCGACTCCGCAGTAACCGAAGCTCCAATGCCCGAGCATGGTGCAGTCGGTTCACCACCGTCGGATAGAGAAGCCAACGCGAGGGCGGCCGACGCCAGTTCCTCAGTGAACCAAAAGCTAGAGAGCGTTTATGGGTTGCACCGCGTTGCCGTCGGCCCGCACTTAATGCTGGGTGGAGACAATCTAGATTTAGCCTTAGCCCGGCATCTCGAGCAACAATTAATCACCAATTCATCAGGCAAAGAACGATTGAGCGCTCGGCAGTGGGATGCCTTAAAAGCGCATGCTCGCAGCGCTAAAGAAACCCTTCTGGGCCCATCTCCACCGGAGCATTATTCCATTTCCATACCTGCCCTAGGCTCCAAAATTATCGCTGGCTCACGAACCGTGAAAATAGAGCGTGATTGGGCAATGGCTCTACTGATCGATGGATTCTTTGGAAAAGTCCCACTGGAAAGTCGACCTGACAGTACGCAAGAGGGCTTTCAGGAATTCGGCTTGCCGTACGAAAATGAACCCAACGTCCTGAAACATCTTGCAAGCTTCTTGTGGGATCACCGATGGGCAGGACGCAACGGCTCCGACCACGAACGCATGTCCGATTTGCAAGCTGCAAAGCCGGATTGGGTCTTGTTTAACGGAGGAGTCCTTGAATCGAATACGATCCGCGAAGCCATTCTGACGCAAATCAAGGAGTGGTTTTCCAGTGGCACTGATACCGCTTGGCAACCAGGAATCCTCGAAGGGAATCGCTTGGATCTCGCTGTTGCGCAAGGAGCCGCATATTTCGGAATGGTACGTCGGGGAGAGGGAATCCGCATCGATGCTAGGCTGGCACGGTCTTACTACCTCTTGGTCAATCATGATCTTTTGCAAGCGGTTTGCGTCATGCCAGCGAGTGCACTTCCATTAGATAGATACACGCTCGACAATCGGCCATTCAACTTGCTCCTCGGCGAACCAGTTCAATTCCCGCTTTACTATAGTAGCAGCCAGCTAACTCACCAATTTGGTCAATTGGTCGATGTGGATCCGAAATCGATGACCAAACTCCCGCCTATCCAAACAGTCCTGGAGCTCGGCAGAGCAAACCGGCGCGCAGTCCTACCCGTCTATTTGGAAAGCGAGCTAAGCGAGATTGGCACACTCAAAATGCGAGTGGTTTCTATCGCGAATCGCGATCCCTCTAATGCAACTAGCGACGAACACCTTGCGGGACGTTGGAATCTAGAGTTTGACGTGCGGGGTGGTACCCCGGGTGAAGCTTCCGAAGGCGGAGGTAACATAGGTTCAACGAGTCGAGGGCTATTGGTTTCAGAGGACCAGATCCAAAAGGCGATTTCTACTTTGGACACCATCTTTGGATCTAACCCTGCTCAGAAACCAAAAGACTGTTTCAATATTCTGGCAGACGCCCTGGAGTTGAGTCGTCGCGATTGGCCACCTTCATTACTCCGTGAGATTTGGCGATTCCTAGCGGATCATTCGGATTCGAGAAAATTGTCACCCGAACATGAATCGCGTTGGCTGAATCTCGCGGGTTGGTCGCTTCGCCCTGGATTTGGATTCCCAGCCGACGACTGGCGAGTCCAAACCACATGGCGGTTGGTTCACAATAAATTGATGCATCGAAGCCCCGCCAGTGTATCCGAGGCGGTAATTCTGTGGCGTCGAATCTCCGGTGGATTCACGATGGGACAGCAGAACGCACTCTTCCAAGACACATGGACTCGCGTCAAACCGTTGCTAGGTGGAACCAACGTCGGCCGTGAGCAACTCAACACCAATATTGCGATCGAACTATTGAGATTGCTCGGATCCCTTGAGCGATTACGTGCAAAAGACAAAGTAGCTGCTGCCGATCTCGCGATTAGTGGGCTCCATAAAAAGAAACGTTCACCACTTCACTCAGCACTGTTGTGGATGATTGGTCGGATGGGAAACCGAGTTCCTATATACGCTACGCTGCAACAAACAGTCTCCGTTGAAAAGGTTTCCGAATGGCTCGGTCGACTTTTAGAGATGGAGCCACCAACTGATCTCGTCCCATCCTATTCATTAGCGATGATGCTATTATCGCGGCGAACGGGAGATAGGTACCGAGATGTGTCTGCCGACCTTCGCGAAAAAGTGTTGCATCGAATGGATGCCTTGGAATCTCCTTCATTGCATCGTGGTCTCGTCGCCGACGGTGGAATACTCGACGAAGAAAACACCTCAAGCATCGTCGGCGACACACTGCCACTAGGCTTCTCACTTCGAGGGAAAAGCCAACTACCAGCCTCTCTCTAAGGCTTTAGCGACCAGCCCACGGCAGAGCTAACCTAAGAGCTCGCAGGCAACCGTAGAGAACACCATCGAGGTAGCCGAATACCGAGTCTCTCGTTGATCGGAACCACGGGAAGGAAGCAGGATCTCCATCAGGATTCCGTAGGGGGGACAGCTGGACCTAACTCATTCTCCCATTTACTGACTACCGCCGTTGCTAAGGTGTTACCCAATACATTGGTCGCTGTACGGAACATATCGCAGAAATGGTCGATCGGTAGAATCAGTGCTATGCCCTCGGGGGGAATTTTGAACATCGCACATGTCGCAGTAACCACAACCAAGGACGCGCGAGGCACACCCGCGATCCCCTTACTGGTCAACATTAAAACCAACAACATAGTCAACTGAGTTCCTAGGTCCAACTCAATCCCGTTTGCTTGTGCGATGGCGATACTTGCGAAGGTCATGTACATCATGCTGCCATCGAGATTGAACGAATAACCAAGGGGCAAGATGAATGAAACGATTTTGTCCTTGCAGCCGAATTTTTCCAATTCCTCTGTCAGTTTGGGAAAGACCGCTTCGCTGCTGGTGGTGCTAAAGGCAATGATCAACGGGGAGGCAATGTGCCTCAATAGCTCCGGTAGTCGTTTACCTAGGATGAGGTAGCCCACGAAGAGCAAGATCATCCAGAGCATCGCGATACCAATTAGAAAAAACAACAAGTACTTGCCATAGAACCAAAAGACGTCCAACCCTTTCACAGCAATAACAGCGGCAATTGCACCAAAAACACCTAACGGAGCCGCGTTCATCACATAACCGACCATCTTTAGGATCACATGAGCTACGGCATCGAGTCCCTCCACGATCACCTTGGCCTTTTCGCCCATCGCAGCAGTCGCCACCCCAAAAAAGATACTGAATACAACCAATTGAAGTATCTCGTTGGTAGCCATTGCCTCCACAACGCTACGAGGAACGATGTGTTCCACGAACTTCTGCAGATTGAATTGCTGAGTGTTAGTCGTCAGTTTCTCCGCCTCGGCAGCGTCCCCTTGGATGTCCGTAAAACCGACTCCCGGCTCGAAGAAGTTCACCAAAACCATCCCGAGAAGCAAGCTGACCAGTGACGCGGCGACGAACCAAAGCATCGCTTTACCACCTACCCTACCAACGGAGTTCAAATCACCTAGCTTCGCAATCCCCACGACCAGCGTCGAGAAAACAAGCGGTGCAATGATCATCTGAACGAGCCGGATAAAGATGGTCGTCAGCAATTTGATATTCTTCGAAAACGTCTCAACGAAAATCGGTTCGGCGCTGACATGCACGACGTAGCCCAAGACCACCCCCGCTACCATGGCGATCAAGATATAGAGTGTGAGCCGATTCGACGTTTTCATAAGGGCCATCCAACGAGCCTGCGAGTTTGAGCCGATGAGAGCTAGGTACCTTAAGGAATTAGTAGCGGTAGCTCACTTCGCGCCCGGAGGGCAATACTTAGTGAGCCAACCAAACACTTCTCGATGCCAATGCATACTGTTTGCTGCTTTCGACACCCAGTGCCCTTCGTCGGGGAAATTGACGAATCGACTTGGAACTCCTTGCCGTTGCAATGCTTGAAACAGCTCGTGGCCTTGTCCGATTGGGCATCGAAAATCGAGATCATTGTGTATCACGAGCATCGGCGTTTTGTACTTGCCCAGATTTCCAGCCAACGTGTGTGGACTAAATTCCCGATACTTTCCAGGGATTTCCCACGGCAGTCCGCCATGTTCGTACTCATCAAACCATAGTTCGTCGGTGGTACCCCACATGCTCTCAAAGTTATAAACACTGCAATGGGTGATCAAACATCGAAACTCTTTCGCGATCTCGTTCACGGCAAACCAGTCTTGCATGTAGCCGCCAAAACTCGCTCCAGCAGACGCGATCCGCGAATCATCGACGTAAGGCAGTTTTTTCACATAGGACAGTCCGGCCAACAAATCACGATAACATTTGCCCCCCCAATCTCCACTGATCTCATCGCAGAACTGTTGGCCAAAGCCCGTAGACCCACGAGGATTAGGCAGAACGACGACGTATCCTTGTGCGGCCCATAGCTGCGGATTCCATCGGAAGCTCCAGCCATCCTCCCATGCTCCCTGAGGACCACCGTGAATCAAGTAAACCACAGGCCATTTCTTGGAACCATCAAACGCAGGGGGTTTTAGGATCCACATTTGCATCGTAGTGCCACCTTCTACATCCACCCGAACACTCTCGGGTCGAACCAACTCCAAGTCATTGGCGAGCGAGTCATTCTCCGTAGTAATTTTTTTCATCACGCCCAACGACCGAGCTGATCCAACGTAAAGCTCAGCAGGGCGATTCATCACCGCACGCGAAACTACTACCTTGCCACCCGCTGTGTGCAACGCAGTGATTTGGCCAGCCCTCTGATCGCCAAAATCGAGTTCCAGACGGCTTGGCTTCGCCTCCGCGCCAACTCGATACATAGCCACCGCTCCGTTTTCTTCCGCCGTAAAGGCAATCGTCTGATCGTCGAGCCAAACAAAATCACTTACAGATCGATCGAGCGACTGTGTCCAAGCTGAAGGCTTACCCGTCCAACTGCCATCGGCATTGCAATCAACAACCATGAGATTCCATTTATCCGCCTCATAACCCGGCTTGGATTGAGAACGATAAGCCAGACGCTTTCCGTTCGGGCTGAACTTTGGTGTGCAATCGGCCGCTGGATTAGCTCCTGTCAGCGATTCCCATTCCATCGAAGGCTTGCTCAAATCGATTCGGCAAAGATCATATCCTGTTGTCCATGATTCCCCCTTCGCAGGGACTGCTGTAACAATGAGACGCTTGCCGTCAGGCGTGAAGCAAAAATCATCGCCCGCACTAAAGGTCGTACTTGTCGGATACGCATCGCGATCTCCAGGCGTCACATCGATGCATTCCGACCCATCTGCATTGATAACGAAAATGTGCTGACGTTTATCCTCGGTATACGAATCCCAATGACGATAGAAGAGCTTGGTAAAGGTCTTTGCCTTTACCGGACTGGAGGCCGCTTCATCATCTGAAGTTCGATTTTTGGCATCCGACTCAGAAAACGGCAATTGACTCCACTCCGGTCGCACCGTCGAAACAAAGGCAATCTTGCTTCCATCCGGCGACCAGATTCCAGTACCGGCTCCCGTCGAGATCGACGTCACTTTTCTCGCTTCACCCAATTGGCTCGCATCGAGAATGTAAATTTGCGAGGAACCATCTCGGTTCGATTCGAACAGGATCTTTTTGCCATCCGGAGAAAATCGAGGATGGGTATCGGCCTTTCCGGATTGTGTCACCCTGCGGGATGGTGACGCATTTCCAGCCACAAACTCCGCCGCCGGAACTCCCGCCACGGCTTGCCCCGGTGTGGAAATACTCCATAACTGAGTGGCCTTCGCATTTTTTCCCGGGTCGCTGAATCGAGTCGCCTGATAGATGACTTGCGTACCGTCAGGGCTGACCTGGGGCTCCGCAATGCGAACAAAACCAAAGAGATCTTCGAGCTTCATCGCACGGGCTTTTCGTGGCCCTTCTCCTCCAGCCCGATTCGAAGTTGATGTCTGTCCAACGCCATCGTCAGCTTGCATAGCTATTACTAGAAAAAAAGAGACTATCACTATCGAAAACCTGTGAGCAATCGTCATAGTAACTTCGAATATCAAGGGGGTGAACGTTGGGAAAGCAGGGACCTAACAAGCACGAGGAATACCGTGGCGCGTACGGTTCCCAGACCTGTCCATTTTCTGCGGCCTCCATCATACCTAATCACCAAGCCTCAAGTGCTAGCATTCTGATTTGCCGTTACATTTTATCTACGTGGCACAGGGGGGACATCAAGTAGTGAATAAACTCGCAAATGGCGTCAGCTTGTTTCGATCAGGCGGGTAGGTCTTGTCGAAGATAGGGAGGCGAGAGGAGCCGTTTCCTAGTCAGTGCGTGACCGTTTACGAGCTAGCTTTCGGTTTTTGCTTTGCAAGAAGTCCTGAGTGTGTGGGCCCAACTTCGGGGGGGCCCTGCGCGTCGGGATCCAGTTACGAACGGGACGGAGTCTCGCGTCAGATGACGCATGAGGTGTTCAGGATGGCAAACGGTTCAGCGAGGAGCGTACGAGGTTGGTTCTATGCCTTGGTGGTCGCCGTCGCTTTGATTTTGCTATTTGTCGCCGGTGAACAGTATTCCCGGATGAAACGGCCAAGATACTTCTTCTCGCCACGTACGACGACACTGAGCGTAGCCATGCGTCCTCGCACCACCGTTCGGATTGTGGCTGAACCCATTCCGCTTGAACTAGAACCCTCCGAACAGTTGGTAAATCGATCGAGGTGGGTTCATTATCGAACCGAGGCTCCGACATCGATCGCGCTCGTAGAACCTCCAGCCGGCGTGAAGTTGACAGCACCTGTCTCCGACCAATTCGTTGACCCCTTCCCCGAATTTGCAGCACGGCCCCGCTTGGCCATGAGCGAGCAGGAATCGCAGGATTCCATCACTGCCAACGCGGTATCGGCGATCCGTACTGTCAGTGATCCGTCCAATGCGATCACCTCGAATAGCCTTTCCGCAAAAGTGTCAGTCATCGGGAACACGTGGCCTGTCGCTCTGCAAGTGCAAACGGAACTGAACGATTTCCGAGAGATCCAAATCACCGAATGCACTCTACCGATCCGCGATGCTTTGCGTGAATGGAACAGTCGGTTAAGTGAGATTTTCGAGTCCTTGCAAAGTGTCGCGATTACCGAGCCCAAGTCGCAGACACTACTTGACGAACTGAGTGAGTTGTCCGACCGAGGATTCGCGTGGGCTGGCGAGTATGTTTTGGAATCACCTTCCCTCGCCGCTGCACTGAACCGACTTGCATACTCCGTCAAACGTAGAGTTGTCGTGTGGTCTGCCGTGCACGAGTGCAAGCGGGTCGGTCGAGAACGATTCATTGCAATACGATCCTACGACGTGGATTACAACAAACTTCAGGAACGGTTGGAAACCGTGCGGCGAGCGTTGATTTCGACCGACGACGTTGTCAATTGGGGACGATATTTGATGCTTGATCGTATCGACGATCTCGCTCAACAACGGATGGAATCACGGGAAAGCCAAGTTGGATTAGCTCGTGAGTTTCTCGCAAGAGTCACCGACACACGAGTAACAGCAGATCAGCGTCGAGTTCTGACCAGTGCTGAAGTCCACAGGCTGGCGGATCAAGTCCACCCGTTGACGATTGGCCCCGTCGACTACCGCAAAATTCTGATCGATATTGAAGCGATTGAGAGCAATCCGGTACACCGATGCAGCGCCGACGTGGCAGATGCCATTCAGTCCCTGCGATTCTCGGAACACCCTGAACAGGCTGCGGTGGCGGATATCATCGGCACCCATTACCGAAATGCCAATATTCGAATGAGCGTGTCCGAGGCGTTCATCAATAGAATGATGCCGCAGGGACAAGTATCCAACCGCCCTGTGCAGCAACGCATTTTAGGTGCCGACACCCGGGGAGCGAGCCAAGCGAGCACTTCGTTAAAGGTCAACTTCGTTCCCGATCCTTCCGCTTGGCACGTCGCGCTCAACTTGGATGGGCAGATCGACAGCAGCACACGTAGCAGTCGAAACGGAGCGACATTTTACAATGCAACAAAAGCTCACGTCCAAGCATCACGAGATATTCGCATCGACTCCACCTCACTTCAAATCGACGGAAAGTCTGCAACCGTTGAGTCGAGTGACTCGCTCCGCAAATTCTCAACGAGTTGGGACTCCATGCCGGTACTGGGAGAGATGATTCGATACGTAGCTCACCAAGAGTTCGTACAGTCAAGACCGATTGCGAAGCGTCTGACACAGAAACTCATCGCCAAGCAAACCGATCAAGAGTTTGATAGCCAACTCAAAACGAACATTGATACCGCACGATCACAATTCGACAAGCGACTTCTGGGCCCGTTGCAATCCCTCCAACTACAGCCTCTCGTTCTCGATATGCAAACCACGGAGAATCGATTGGTGGTGCGATACCGTGTTGCAAGTGCCAATCAGATCTCGGCGTACACGCCGAGACCTGTCGCTCCAGGGGATAGTCTGATCTCGTTGCAATTGCACCAATCCGCCTTCAACAATTTAATTTCGCAAGCAATAGATACAACGCGTGATTGGACCATTCAAGATCTCGCGGCACAAATTGCAGATGTTCTTCAACAATCTCGCCCGGAACTTCCAGACGACACTCCCAACGATGTTGTGATCCGATTCATGGAACACCATCCGATGAACGTCGAGTTTGAAGACAATCGTATGTGGCTGACTCTCCGAATTGCGTCGCTGGAGCAACCTGGAAGAATTCTGCTCAAAAACTTTACGATTCGTACTTCGTTCGCCCCTTCGATTGATGGTATCCAAGCTGACGTAGTTCGGGATGGTGTCATCAGCATCGATGGACACAAGATTGGTGTTCGCGATCGGTTGCCCCTTCGTGCGATCTTCACCAAAGTCTTCTCCGGAAGAACGTCAATGCCAATGGTCTCGCAGGAACTCGCTAACGACCCAAGAGCGAAAGGCCTTGCAGTATCGCAACTCGAGATGAGAGATGGTTGGTTCGCAATCGCAGTCAGCGAAGAAGAAGCTGCGAGCGTCGCAGCCTTCAAGGCCAGCCAAACAGTGACGAGATAATCCAAGAAGTTCTCTTCGTGCCTACACACCTCAACCCGCTAAAGCTGCTACCTACTCACTAGTGCCCACAGACTTCAAGTGCTTGTTGAAGAAAACAATCGAGGCGCTTAGCGCTGTTGGGTCGACGAATGCCATGATGTGAGACTTACGGGGTAACGTTATGAACTCGTGGGGGACACGTTTGGATTCAAGCTTTCCTCGCATGCGTTCGGCAAATTGGATCGGAACTAGTTTGTCTCCATCCCCGTGAAAAAGCAGGATCGGTGGATCGTCGGCGGAGACATGCTGAATGGGTGAGGCCTCAGCATATACATCTGGAAGCTCTTGGCGCGTACCTCCTAGAAACCCTGCCAGCAACGAACTCTCGGAAGGGATGAGCTCCAAGTCGCATGGCGCGCCACCTGCAACGCAGGCACGAACCCGAGGAAGATCCGACCTTGGATTCGTCGCGACCAACGCCGCCAAATGCCCTCCCGCGGAATATCCCCAAACACCTAATCGCGACAAGTCGACGTTTAATTCACTGGCGTTGCGATTCAGCCAGCCTAATGCTTCGAAACAATCATCGATTTGAGCCGGATGCTTATGCTTGGGTGCCAATCGATAGTTAATCACCATGACAACATATCCATTGGAGGCGATCTTTCTAGCATGCCCAGAATCGTTGGCTTTATCACCAGCGACCCATGCTCCTCCGTGAATCATAATGATCCCAGGATACATTCCCGCCTCAATTGGCGTGTAAAGATCACACCTTTGATACGGGTCGCCTTCTTCACAGTACGGAACATTGTACTTGACCCTGATCTTCATGCCCCCTTTTTGGGGCATTTCCAAATCGGCTGGGGGCTTTGGAGACGACGACGGTGCACCCGAACGCGGAGGTTCAGGGATTTGAACGGTGCCATCGTCGGATCGTAATTCCTGCGCACAAAGTGAACGATCCGCATCGACACTTCTAATCAGCAGGAAACCCAGCACCAATGCTTTCTGGATCCAGTGATCAAACAGGCCATATCGCATGACTTCAACTCCCTGCATGATGTACGAGGTGTGCTAATTCCGGGATAATAAGGCGTTCCATCGCCAATCGGACCCCTGCGGGGGAGCCGGGCATGGTCATGATAATCTGCTTTCCACACCGACCTGCACTCGCGCGACTCAGCATGGCCGATGCCCCAATCTCTTGAAAGCTCAGCATTCGAAAAAGTTCACCGTAACCAGGAATCGATGCATCGTAGAGCGTCTCGATCCCCTCCGTCGTCTGATCGCGTGCCGACAAACCGGTACCCCCGGTCACTAATAAAGCCTGCACTCCGTCTAATGCTAATATTTCTCGGGCGCTCTGAGAGATCAATTCGCGTTCGTCGCGCACGATGATCCGCTCTCTGACAGAATGGCCCGCGGACTCCAAAAAGTGCGAAATCAATCGTCCCCCTTCGTCGTTCTCCAACGTTCGAGTGTCGCTAACCGTCAAGACTCCCACCGTCAATAACTTTGGGGCACTTCGTTTGTGCGATTGCGTACTCTCGGATTCACGTGCTCCATCTAATATCGTTTCGGCCAATTTTGTTGCAGCCGATTTCGAGCTCCCATTTGACGACATCTTCGGTATTCCAAATTCGACTTTAGAAAATAGTGCTTCACTCAAATCGATCGCGCTGTGATCAAATCATGGACAGTCTAGTCAACGTTCATTACTACCACTTTCCCTCGATATCTTCTCAGAGTCTACTTGATTGTAGTGAATTTTACCAAAGCGAAAAATTTCTTCCATTTCGGCACAGCAATTGTTATTTCGTTTTCGCTGAATGGACTGCACCAAGGAACTACCTATTGCGTGAGCGAGTCCAAGGAAGCCGATTGGAAACATGGTAATCGAAGGGGAACGAAGCATGCGAATCTTATCAGCAAGGCGGAACGGTTACCTAGTCGCATTAGGACGAGCCGTCTTTGGTATGACGATCGCTCTCGGAGCTTGGTCTGGATTTCCGCAGATCGCAGTTGCGGGAAACCCTTGGAGTTCCGCGATTGGCGAGGCGATTGCCGTCCAAGGCAGGACTGAAGATATCCTAGAACGGGTTCATCAAAAATACCCGCGAAGTTTCGTAGCTCAACCAGCCGCAACGCTCGATAACTCGGCTTGCCGCCTTGTTGAATTGCTCAAGACTGGCGCCCACTGTGACCAAGTGCGATTCGGTTTCGAACAAACGCATCAATTGTGGCGGCACGTAGCCGCCATGATGGAATCGGATTGCCACATGCGCAACGATCGAACAATGCGGTCCTACATGGAAAGTCTCGACAGGCGTATGGCCAGAATGGCTATTGCGGTTCAACATGCCATGAAACGGACTCCGGTGCCGGTTCCAATTCCATTTGCCTTCGACGCTCCTCACTCCCCATATGAATCCCCACTATTTCCTCAGCAAGTATTTCCTCAGCAAGTATTTCCTCAGCAAGTATTTCCTCAATCCATGCCACCTTTTCAAAACGCTTGGGGTGATCGTCGATCCTATTAACTCCCGATCATTGAAAAAGCGGGCACCAACGAGTTTTCCCTCCGTGTACAGCATACAACCCTCGGCAACGCAGCATCCTGGCGGTTGGCGAAATTGCGGTGCCTCTCGCGTGGATCGCATCTTTCTGTTTTCCGAAGCCGTCATGGGGGCGAATGAGATTTGCTAGCTTCGCTACTTTGCGAAAAAGCTTCACGGCGAGGGATGGCGGTAGCCGACACAAACGGAAGATCCGGAAAAGTTGTTCGTATCTTTGCAGGTTACCAACTTCCCGGCACAACATACTCGTGATTTGTCCTAGCAAGTAATTGATGGCAAACAACGCATCCTCACAGCCCGTAAAGGATTCATCGGGAATCGACCAAGCGTTGGTAGAGCCTGCTCGCCATCGGCTTGGGAGGTCGAGTCTGAGGGCATCTCGAATCGCCATGATTGGATTTACGAGTTTGCTGTGGTTGGTCAATTGGTTACCCATCCAAGCACCTACCTATGTGTTTCTTGGAAACGCAGTGGCTACTCAATCTCGATGGAATCAACTGGTTTTGCTCAGCCGCACTCAAGTAATCGATTCCGAGAAAATCCATTGGCTAGATTGCACTCCCGCAGCCGAATCTCGAGTTGGTTCTCCCTCCTCAGATCTGAAAGTCTTAAAGATACGTGTCGGCTTGAAAAAGGCAGCTGACTTTGCGTTTGTGGAACATGAAATCGAACAATTGACTCGCCCCAGCTCAAACCTTGATTCGACCGCTCCTCTGCGTCAAGCGATCCGTGAGCAGCGATGGCGGGCCGAAGTCGTCAACCATCAAATTCATCGTTTCCAATTGGATTGCGAACGAGACGGGATAGCGATGTCCGACCTGACCGCTGCAAGTAGCTTCCGACTGGCTTCACACCAAAAACGTGTCGTCTCAAGCAATGCTCTTTCGCCCCCCCCCGAAACCGAAAACTCCCTTTCGGGATCGGAGCGGCGGGAAATCACGGACGAAGATCGCGCCACTGGGCAGCAACTTGCGGAGATGAAGACGATCCACGAGGGTAATATCAAACGCTTCGAGTCGGAGTTAGAGCATCTGGTCGCGGTCTCCTCAGGGCACTTTGCGCTAACAGGAGCACCCAAAGTCTCCGCACTCCCTGGAAAATTCTCTTGGACGCGCTCGATCCTCGCTGTCACCCTTGCTGCTTCGCTTGTCGTTGGAATCACGTTTGGGTTACCGAGAAATCTCCGTCGCGGTATCCATTGGCTTTCAAAGTTTCCAACAAAGTCGACTCGCAAATCCGGTCGATCCTGCACTCCGCCGCACAAAGCTACTTGTCTCAATGAGCAAAGCACCACTTCCAAAGTAGGGGAATGCTTTAACGAGTCGGACGTTGCCCGAACACTTGAGCGATATTCGATTGCCTATTGGGGACGACTATCCTACGAAGCCCCTGAAAAAATCGCTCTACCATCCGGTATTGCTCTACCATCGACCGCGATCACTCGTCCACTCAACGAAGAGGACGGGAAAGAAGCTCAGAGGATTGTTCACGACGCTGCCCCACGGGAAACGGCATTGCACTTGAAATCTAGTGCGCGGACTAATCGATTCAATCAGTATTCATGGTTCATGTTCGATGGGGCCTCGTTGGGCGATACACTTTTGGTCGCTTGGCTTTGCGTCTTTGTGCTTCGCTATGGGGTAGACTCGGTGTGGCGAGAGTTGCTTTTTAAGGCCCCGTTAGCGGCGTTTTCTAGTGTGCTTTTCGGGATTTGAGTCCGCCGATTCGAGTTTCTCAATGGATGATCAAAGCACCCCATTTCGACTCCGAAGTTTGACCCGTCCCCGATGGCAAACCCGCCGTGGAATAGGTCGCACGTTAATCTTAGGTGCTATCGGGGGATTGCTGTCGTTATCAGGCCTGATCCTTGGCGTTTGGATATATGCGAGTCGACCAGAGGACCCGCACGAAAAGCTCAATATTGCGCTCCGAATGGCTCGTCGAGGGGATTTCTCAACCTCTGCGAAAATCGCCAATCGAACCGATGAAAAGACCATCCAAAGGTCCTCAGACCGCTCGACGCGTCATTTCCTGATCGGGGCGGACGCGAGAGTCTCGGCAAAGAATCTTTTCCAACGCCGCGCTCGTACCGATCTGAACGAGACAGCAGCAAACCGATTGGAAGAAAGCCGCAAATTGAAATTCCCTGCGGGATACGAGGGGCTCGGGAATTATCTGTTAGGTTCCGCACTGTTCGAATTGTTTCGATGGAATGAAGCCAAGGAGCCCCTCGAAATCGCTTCAGAACGTTGGCCTCAGGGTCGAAGTGATTCGGTAGAAAACCTGATCGATATCGATCTATTTCAAAGCAAACCAGACATCGCTGCGGCGACACACCGATTGGACCGCTGGGCATCGCTTCCAGCGATCTCACCGGCCGAACACGATCGGATAGCGATGAAACGAATGCAGATTGCAAAATTTGAAGGGAAACCCGATGAGATTCGAAAGCAATTTCAATTGATCGGTCCCGACTCCTCGGTCCGACCAGATGCCAATGTACTTTTTGCGACATACCTTCGTGATACTGCAAAGGACAAGACTCCTTCGGAAGCTGAAGCACTACGACAAGAAGCGTTGAAGTATCTCGACGATGTAAGCTTCATGTCAGACGTCTCCAATCCGACGCGTCGCCAAGCAGCCCTACAAAAAGGCTTAATCTATCGCGATCAAGGACGGACAAGTCTTGCCGTCAGCACTTTCAGCAGTCTTCGCCTGGCATCCCCCTTTGAACCGGAATTTATGGCAGCTGGAATCGAAGAAATTGATACCTTGATCGACCGAAAAGAGTTCAATGAAACGATTTCCACCATGGAACACCTCATGAAAAACTTTGGCGAGTCCAAGTGGTATCAGAACAGTTGGATGCCGATCGATCGCATGCGAGAGCGAATCCTAGCCTCGGCTACACGGATTCTTGACCAAGAAGCTTACGACGTTGGAGAACAGTTTGTAAAAAGGCTACCTCCAGTTTGCAATGAGATAGATCGTCTACGATTGGAGGTTGCAGTCCACGATCGCTGGGCACGCTCCTTGCAGGACAAGTGGGCTTCGCGGGTAGAAGGCGACCCGAACAATAGCAAAGTAGCGGAGCAAATGGAGCAGTCATTCCGTCGTGCAGCATCAGCGCTTGACACTCTCTGTGGCTATGAAATGCGTTCTCCCACTTATTTGGATTTGATTTGGCGTGGCATTGAGGATTACCACTATGCCAATGACTTCCGAAATAGCAACAAGCTTATCGACCGTTATTTGAATTTGGTACCTCGTTCGGAGCGTGCGAAAGCGCTATTGCTCAAAGCAAAGAACCATGCCGCGTCTGGGGAAGTCGATTTGGCCCTCAACACACTGGATAATCTAATCCTCTCGAATCCCGACAGCCCTCTTGTGTACGATGCCAAACTGATCGCGGCGAGAATGAATTGGAACAAGGGTAACTTTGAACAGGCAGAAACGCTGATTACAGAAAATCTGTACTACGGAAGTTTACGCCCTGAGAGCCCTCTCTGGAAAGAATCGTTGCTCGAACTAGGGACATTGATGTACCGCCGTGGGGAACAAATGCAAGTTCAAGCACAAGGCGCCATCGTCGAAAATCCGTCCAAAGCGTCGACATTACTCCCTGAAATTGAACAAAGTTTCGAGCAATTGATGCGCAGTATTTCAAGCATGGAGGAAGGACTTAGGCGTTTCAAGGACGACCCTCGCAGGTATCAGTTGCTGTACATGACAGCCAAAGCGTATCGCATGGCCTCATACTGGCCTGACATGCTGCTCAAGGAGAATCGGGTGATCAGCGAAGAGGCGATCGCTCAATGGAAAAGCCAACGCAAAGAACTTCTCGTTCGATCGCGAGATACATTTGCTCAGTTGAGAAAAGAAATCAGCACTCTCTCCGGTGATGGAACACGAGATCCCAATGCTAAAGAAATGCTTCGTAATAGCTACTTCGGAGAAGCAGATTTGTACTTCCACGAAGGCAACTTCAATGCCGCCTTAGAAGCATACAGGGACGTAGCGAATCGCTTCATCAACGAGCCGGAGTCGCTGGAAGCGTTTCTTCAAATTGCCCGTTGCCAGGAAGCCATGGGTCAGGTGAACGAAATGCGACAAACTCTTGAGATGGCCCGGGATGTTTTGAGCCGAATTCCGAGCGAGAATGACGAGCGTTTCTTAGCGAACACTCGTCAAAGTAGAAAAAGTTGGGATGAACAAATCCAATGGATGTTAGACAACATCGATCGCAACGGCATCAACTAGGCGTTCGAGGACCTCGACCTAGTTTGCCAGAGCCTTTTCAATCGCCTGGACGAGTTCAGGCGAACTTGGGTCCACTCCGGAACCAAATCGACCAACGACATTCCCCTTGCGGTCGACCAAGAACTTTTCGAAGTTCCATTTGATCGCCCCCTTGCCAGCAGGCTTGGTATCGAGCCCAGTGAGATACTTGTAAAGACCGCAAGCATCGCCGCCATTGACGTTGACCTTGTCGAGCATATCGAACGTAACGTTGTACTTGCTGCTGCAGAACTGTTTGATCTCTTTACTGGTTCCTGGTTCTTGGCCACCGAACTGGTTGCACGGAACCCCGACAACTGCCAAACCTTTCTCAGCATGGGTCTGATGCAGTTTTTGCAGTCCCGAGTACTGCTTGGTGTACCCGCAGTTGCTCGCGACATTGACGAACAGTACTACTTTGCCTTCGTATTTGCTCAGATCTACGTTTTCGCCTTCCAACGATTTCATGGAAAACGCGAGCGCTGGAGGGGAATCTTTGCTCGCCTCCTCTGCCATGCCTACGGAGAATAGTGCCATCGCTACAATTCCAGCCAACAAAGTTTTTGATCGCATAAACGGTTCCTAAAGGGGGGACAGGGGCTTTTAACCGCATCGAGTGTCAAACGACTCGATGGAAGATGCTTAATGGAAGATTATGGCGGGGTGTCAAGCGGAGACGGGAGGGATACTCTCGCCTTGGATGAGACAATCGTACGTTTCTCGCTTGCGAATGCAATGGACTTTGCCATCCTCGATGAGTAACTCTGGGGCGCGATAACGACCGTTGTAATTGCTGGACATCACAAAGCCGTAGGCTCCAGCGACTTCCATGACCAAAAAATCACCAACGCTGGCCGGAGGAAGCTTGCGTTTGGCAACAAATCCGCCCTCCTCTTGCGTGAAGATATCGCCACTCTCGCACAGCGGCCCACCGACAACGACATCGACTAGTTCGGACGGGGGTCTTCCATTTCGGTGCGCGATCGAAATGGGGTGGTACGCACCGTACAGGATCGGTCTAGCCAAATCATTGAACCCAGCATCGAGCAAATAGAACAAGTTTTCACCCATTTTTTTGACCGCTCGAATCTCCGCGGTCAGAAACCCGCTTTCAGCAACTAGGTAACGCCCGGGTTCCAATTCCAGAGTGATTGCATGTCCAAAATCCGCCTCAAGCCTTTTTCGGCTCGCGTCCCAAAGGCGAAAATACTGATCCAAATCCACGTAGGACTGACCATCGCGGTAAGGAACGGGTAACCCCCCCCCAGCGCTGATCGTCGTAAGCGTTCGACCAATTTGATGGGCAACCCGCTCGAGTGCGGTGCAAACCTGAGAAAGATGCTCCAGGTCGGTGCCCGACCCGATATGCATGTGCAACCCTGTCACTACAACGTTGTGCAAATCCGCCAAGCGAAGGCATCGATCGATGTCTTCATGCCAAATACCATGCTTGGATTGCGGTCCTCCAGTATTGGTTTTCTGGCTATGTCCATGGCCGAAACCAGGATTGATGCGAAGCGTCACACTCGCACCTGGAACGGCATTCCCCAACTGCTCGATCATGTCGGGTGAACCGCAGTTCACATGCAACCCTAATTCCTTGACCAAATCGATCGCTTCACGATCGAACACATCCGCCGTGTAGACAATCCCATGCGGCTTGCTGTGAGGATCGAATCCCGCCGACAACGCACGGCGGACCTCGCCTGCGCTAACTGCATCCACCACCACGCCAAGCCGACGCAATCGGTCGAGGATCGCGATGTTCGAGCAAGCCTTTTGCGCGTACCTCACAACGTCGAATGCCTTGAGATCCGCTACCTTCTGACGAATGACGTTCATGTCGTAGACATAGCAAGGCGTACCATATTGAGCCACTAGATCGATAATAGGCTGTCCTGCGATGTCTTGTCTCGTGGTACTGAAGCGATGGGTAGCTACCGACATTTGCTGCGTATCTTTCCGTTCGTAAGTAGATTCTGCGTTGAGTTGGGAGAGAAAAACTCCATCTCGTTGAAAAACGACTGTCTAGCGAGGAAAGCGATTTTCGTTTCGTAACCGTGCCTAATTATCGCTCCGTCCCCATCCCTCGATTGGCCCATCCCTCGATTGGCCCATCCCTCGATTGGCCAGTTTGCGGCTGGCCCAGTCTGCGATGAGCCGGGTCTGCGATAGGAATATTCTGCAGACCGTGAGCGAACTATGCTAGGAGTCCGACCATTTTTTATTCTGGGCTGACCGATTACGAACGGATTGCGAATACCGTTCAAGAAACTTCTTTTCGCGAGAGCTAAGCGAATCCTTCCCAAAGTTATGGATTTTATCGAGCAATCGGTCCGCTTCCGCCGCATCCTTCTCTTCTCGATCTTCAGTCCGGTCAGAGCGCACTTTTAACCGGGGGCCAGTCAGTCGCCGCAGGGCTTTTCGAAATGCATCGGCGGGAGACTCCAGGAACGAAAAATTCCATCTGAGAAAGAAATAGAGCGCGGCGAACAGAATACCGAAAATATGCACGTCGTAGGCGACACCTTGTGCCGATTGCAAAAAGAAGTTGCTCAGGACAAAAATGACGCCGAGTACCCAAGCTGGCATCGGGAAAACGATAAACACAACAGTCGCACGGGGATAATTAAACACGAACAGCATCGAGATGCAGAGAACAGCCCCCGAGGCCCCCAAAACCGGAACGGATCCACCGGTGAAAAAACGCGTCAGTAACCAACAAACACCACAAAACAAAGCGCTGATTAGATAAACCCGCAGGAACTCGTTTCGACCATAGGTTTGCTCGACGGCCCGCCCCATGAAGTACAGGCTGAGCATATTGAAGAAGATATGCGATGGGCTACTAGCATCGTGCGCGAATGCATAGGAAAAAGTCCGGACCCACTTCAGCGGTTCCATCCAATCCTGCGGCCACAGCATTAATGCTTCGTTGACTTTGCCCTGGAACCCAACCGTAGGGGAACCAAAGAGCATATTCGCAATGAAGACCGCCACATTGATTATGATGAGGATGGACACAGCAGATCGCTGGTTCCAATCCGGCCTCAAGTCGAGGCCAGCGTCGTCTCGGTAATATCCGCGATCATAAAGTCCCATACCGGTGTATTCTAACAGACCTTGTCGAAGTTGATCAGTGGACTTATCGCAAGCGATTCATCGCTGACGAGGCATAGTCTCTCAGTCCTGATCGCTGGGATTGTCGAGTTTTGGAGGGCGATTACTATCCTCCGCCTCTGTTCCCGCAGAATTGCTATCCGCAGCGGGGGACGCGCTCGGAGAGTCCTTTGGCGAATCCGTTTTTGGAGTTTCCTCAGTCGGCTTTGCTACGGGTTCCGAGAAACCATACGCTTTCGCGAGCGGAGTGCTGAAGAAGTCTTCGGGGCTACCCAATTCCGATGATTTCGCCCTCCAATCCGCCAACGTTTTCTCGACGTTAAAATCGAGGTAGTCGGCGTCGTAGGCTCGTCGGAACATCATGAACTCATACAAAACAAATCGTTCATCGATTTCCTCATCGATAAGCTTCTTGTAGCGATTGATCGACTTGAGAACATCCTCGCCCACATCTTCCGTCATCACCACTGGGTAGTAACGGAAAACTTTGTCCCATCGCACCCACGCCGCTTCGTATTTTTCAACGGCACCCTTGATGTCAGCGACATCGATCAATTGGTTCGCTTCGAACATCAATCGTCGTGCATCGACCATCATCTGCTGCTGCTCTGCCAATGCACGAACTTCCCAATACGCATAGTTGACTTGCTCTCGGAGTGAGTTCGTGTTGCGGGCATAGTCCTCTGCTGCAGATAAATCGTTAGCCAATTCCAGTGCCTCAATTTGATTGGCACGAGGCAACTGCCCCGCGAGCTCTTGGTAGTTTGGCTCTATCATAGTTTCCACTTCTGCCGCAGCGATTCGGTCTTGGGTATTTCGTTCATTGGCGGGCTTGTTGAACGCTTCCAACTTCGCAGCAGGAACTTTGCTCTTCTTCGATTCGCGAACTACCTCTCGTACGCTCTGTGTCAGATCGAGGAATTTCTTCTTGAGGTTCAAAACGTTTTGCTTGGCAATATCGAAGCTTCTCAGCGTGACCGCCGTTGACGACGTGCCACCTAGCTCTCGGTTCCCAAACTCTTTCCACTCTCGGCCAGCCCGCTCCCAGACGAACCTCGCTCGATCATCAAGGACACCTTCGTCTTCGATGGCTTCACCGTGGTACATCTGCCACAAGGGAGCATAGCTAAACAACAAGTGAGGCGACTTCTTGATCGGAGCACCTTCGGTGACTAAACGGTAGGCTCCTTCGAACCATAGCTTTCCAACCAGCCAATTGTCGGGTTTGCGGTCAGGCCCCATGGCATCGTCCGAAGTCGCATTAAGCCCCTTGTCAACAAAGTACTGATGAAACTCATTGTCGTTGCGGAAAAGATCCCGATACTGCCTCTTTTCATCAGCCTTCCCGAGTTTGTTACCGACGTAATGCCCTAACTCGTACTGCAGAATCGGTTTCCGCGTGTTGAACTTAGTCCCCTTCACCAAATAATCGATCCCTTTCTTGACCCACTCATATCTCTGCCGGAAGTCTTCGAACTCAGGCGACACGTTGTAGCTTAAGTTATGGGCCTGATGCTGCCAGACGCTGATGAAGTGAGGCTGCAACAGAGAGATCTGGTTCAAGGTTGCCGAGAACCGATCAAAGTACTTTTCTTCTTTGTAGTAGTCCGCTCGAATCCAGAGGATAGTCGATGCGATTCCTCGCATACCCAACGTCGCTAATCGCATACTCTCGCTCGTCGGGTCCAACTTACCAAGATCCGCTTGACCAATCCTGTACCGGCTTCGCATCTCGGTGATCTTGCCTTCACCCTTGCTCGCGGGACGGCCCAAGTAGTAGAGGGGTAGCAACAGCGCGACAATCGCGAGGATGTAAGCAATTTTTCGGCCCAAACTTCGATTGTTCACGCTGCCATCTCCCGTGTTTTCAGGAAGAAATAACTCACCAAACTAGTCAATATAAAATATCCGAATGCGATGGTTAAGTGGCGTCCTAGCAACCCCCCGAACAAATTGAATCCGTACGCAACGAAGTCAGCTGTTCCAAGTTGGTCAAAGTTTGGAACAGCATTCTTCAGCTGAACAACAGCTCTCAACAACTGTTCGTCAATTTTCGTGATCGCTGTCTGCAATGCTTCATTGCCCAGATCGAGTTCGAGTTGCGAACCTGATTGGAGGGGTATTCGAATCAATGACTCGAGTGGACCACCACCCTTCGTGTTGGTGCTCTGAATCTGATCGATGAAAAACCCGAAGAAGCCCAACACAATTGCAGAGATAGTTGCGATTATAGCAACCGGCCCCGACAAGAACGTGGAAAACATTACCCCGAAACAAATCACGATAAACATTTGCAACCAAATACTGATGTACCCCTTTACAAAGTTCCACCAGAACTGAAGGTCGTTGGGCCGTAGATAAACATCCGCGGCGGCCATCCCCAAGTACTGTCCTCGGTCTTGGCATCGGATGACAACATCAAAACTACCATTGGGTGCGATGTCTTTGAAGAAATCAATTTCGGCTGGCTGCTTATCCTTGGACCCCTTCTTATCCTTGGACCCCTTCACCTTGGTCTTAATGGTGCGTCGGTCGACCTGAAACTCTTTGACCTTGAATGCTTCGGGTTCGGTTTGGGCGGTGCCATCGATGCTTCTAAAATAGATAATTCCGCCTACTGGAGTCACGATATCCCCTTTGTAGGTTCGGAATGCCGAGATCGTCATATCGTAACTGATGACATCTTTAAACAACGAAGGCGATACCCCTTCAAACCGCCAAACGGCGCTCGAGAGCGTGTCCCCTTCGATGTACTTTTGGTACTCCGACATGTAACCAACGTTGTATCCGGTGTTGGTTTCACCATCACGTCCAGTGAAGGCCAAGGATTTTGCATAGACAGGGACCCTCGCTGTCAAATCGTCGATCGGTTTCTTGACAATGATCTTATCGCCTACTTTCTCGACGATGTGGCGATGCCCTTTCACCTCATTGGTAGTTCCTCGCCCGGATTCATTGAGCGTGTAGGTATGTTTGTGGCGGTTCGCATAGGACGTCTCGCCGGTGGTTCCCTCTGCGGAGGTCGACACGGTCTCATGCGTGTGCCTCAACCCCCTCACCACGAACACGTAGCTAAGCAATCCCATAGCGACCAGAACCAGCGTTCCAATCGCTGTAAACCCGAGCACCCGCCCGAGAAACAACTCTAGTGGTCGCACAGGCTTGGTAACAATCGTGTAGATCGTCCGGCTTTTGATATCCGCTGGGATACTGAAGCAACTGACAAACAACCCAAGGACAATGACCATGTAATTCGTCATTGTCAAAACGAAGGAAATGTAGAGACGTGCCGGGTAATCGGCATTTTCGTCGAGGTACCAACCGGCAAACATCATTCCGACGATAAAGATACCGACGACCACCAAAACCTTCTTCCGAATCGACTCTTTGATGGCGAGTTTAGCCATTGCAAAGATACGCCGAAACGACATTTTCGGAATATCAACAGTAAACAACTGCCCGATAATGCGAGCAACTTGAAGAAATCCTTCGCTTGGCCCGTGCTTGATAACGGCCACGATGTAACCGATAACGAACCCGAGAATGGCAAGGACTAGGGCCAAGAAGAATCCATCGCGAAGGCCGTTCTTCTGGAACAACCATTCGCTGTAGGTCCAGAACTGTTCAGGTGAAAGTCGCATAATCGATTTGCTTCAACAGCACCGAGATCACGGAATCAAAATTCGAAAAGAGTTCAAACGTCAGAAAGATCCGACGTTTTCAGTTGGCTTGATGTCTAGGAATTGCTTCCGCGACGACCGGGTCGCTGCTCGCTCTCACGAACGATATCCAAGAACAACTCTTCCATGGTCGTCGTTGGATTATCCATACGCTTGAGGGCACCACCCGAACGCTCGATAATTCCCTGGATCTCCTTCTTGGCTTCTTCTGAGAGACCGGAAGCATGAATCTCGGTCACATCCTGAACCTTGAGCAAGCTATCGACCCGACCTAGTTCCTTGAGCTCTCCCTGGTGAAGAATCGCAACACGGTCGCATACATCCTGAACGTCCGCCAACTGGTGCGAGCACAGCAGGATCGTCTTGCCCTCTTCTCGCAAACGAAGGATCAAATCCTTCATTTCACGCGTGCCGATCGGATCCAAGCCAGTGGTCGGTTCGTCGAGAACCAAAAACTCGGGTTCATTGATCAGAGCCTGAGCCAAACCGATCCGGCGGGTCATCCCCTTCGAATATTCCCGCAATTGACGCCGTCGGGCCCGTTGAAGCCCCACCATCTGAATCAACTTTTCTGTCCGCTCCCTTCGGACTTCAGCCGACATATCGAAGAGGCGACCGTAAAAATCAAGCGTCTCCTCCGCATTCAAGAATTTGTACAGGTAGGACTCTTCGGGCAGGTAACCGATCCGCTCGTTCTTCGACACATCGGTAGCCTCTTTACCAAAAACGAATACGCGGCCCGCCGTTGGGAACAAAAGCCCCAGCATCAGCTTAATCGTTGTCGACTTTCCAGAACCATTCGGACCTAGAAGTCCGAAGATCTCCCCTTTCCGAACTTCCAGATCCAACGATTTGAGGGCGTTCACTTTTTTTCGCCCCCAGAAGTCGCGGTAGATCTTCCCTAGATTGCGGGTCTCCACAACCACGTTCGTGGGATCGTTGACGGAATTAGGTGCCGCCGGATTTTGGGCCAGTGTCGTCGCCATTTGAGTCGCGTAAGGTATGAAGGGAGGAGTGGACAGACTGGATCGAGAACTGCCGACGTTCGCGTTTCCGGGATGAGGGTTGAAAAACGCAAAGTCTAGGACAGATCAGGCGCCAATTTCGCGCACTTTCCGTGTACGCTTTCCTTTCCCTGGTGGTTCATCGAGACACTGGAAAGGTCCCAAAGAACGGGAAAAACGCCAACTGCGAGCCTTGGCGGACGGAATCACAGCCTGTTCAAGGGCTCAATTTACCTGTTCGGACAGTCCCCATTTTCGCGGGGCTTCCTATAATTCGCTCCAAACGGGGAACTCGCACCTTTCGTTCCGCTCTAACGATCCGCTCTAACAATGGGACGGGTTGCGGGGATGCAAAACGCCAGGGGTGTCCTCCGCCGCAACGCTTTTTCGGGCCAGTTATCCCGCTGCATTCCCCGAATAGCCTCGCTGCTTGCCTTGTTTGTCATAACCTACGGCCACGCTCGATTCGCGGCGACATTCGAACTGAATTTGATCAAAAAGAGTTTGATGGAACGATCCGACCCGAAGTATGCCGCCGCTGCAAGATTCCTGCTGGATCGCATCAACTACGAAAAGACCGTAGATCGGCCTTACGACCAGCAGACATTTCGCCTCGGTCGTATGGTTTTCTTACTCGATTGCCTTGAAAACCCCCACCTTAGCGCACCTGTAATCCATATCGCTGGAACCAAGGGCAAGGGATCAGTGGCTTGGCTCCTTGCAGAGGGATTGCGGCGATCTGGGTTGACGACAGGTCTCTACACATCACCCCACCTTGAGTTCCTCGAAGAACGGTTCGTTATCAACGGCCAGCCCATTTCGCCCGAACGTTGGGTGAACAACCTACCCCGCCTGAAGCATGCCGCCGATCGCTGCGAAAAATCAGAGCACGGTTCTCCAACTTTTTTCGAACTCACAACAGCGCTGGCTTGGTTGCTGTTCCAACAAGCGAGCACCGATGTGAATGTAATCGAGGTCGGCTTGGGTGGGCGATTGGACAGCACCAACGTTTGCGCACCCACACTATCGATCATCACTAGCATCAGCTTTGACCACCAGCAGCAATTGGGAAATACACTAGCCCTGATCGCGTCGGAAAAGGCTGGGATTATCAAGCACAAGGTACCGATCATTCACGGCGTTCGCGTGGGAGAAGCCCGCGATGTCATCCGGCGCGTTGCGGAAACCCATGGTTCGGACTTATGGGAACTCGGCGTCGACTTCGATACCAAAATCACTCCGAATCCTCCTCCCCAAAAAAGCCAAATCGAATTCTTGCGACTCACAGATCGGGTCCCTTTACCATCCGCGACCCACTATCCGTTGGGAATGCTCGGACGGCACCAAGGAGACAATGCCGCCTTGGTCATCGCAGCATGGCAACACCTGACCGCTGACGGGTGGGATCTTACCATCAACGCACTCGAGCAAAGCCTATCTGAAACACAACTCCCCGCGCGAGTGGAAATTGTTCACCGATCTCCTACGATAATCATCGACAGTGCTCACAACGAAGCCTCCATCCATGCTCTCTTAGATACCCTGCATTCGTACTTTGATACGGATCGTCGCACTATCATTTTTGCTTGTTCCAAAGACAAAAAATACCGGGAGATGCTGCAGGAGATCCTGCCCAAGTGCGACCGATTGATTTTGACGCAGTACCACTCCAATCCTCGTTTCGTACCAGTAGAAAGACTCGAGGAGTTGGCTTCGGAATTAAAATTAGATGCACAAAACTCCAACGCATCTGATTCAGAATCTGTGAGGCGTATTGAAATCTTATCAGCGCCCAACATCGACGAAGCAATCCGTTTCGCAAGGCACGACACTATCGAAAACGAATTGATATGTATCACCGGTTCGTTTTTCATCGCATCGGAAGCGAGACTCCGGCTGCTCCAATCGTAGGTTGGCAGTCCGCTTTGATACACGCGGCAACGAACCTCTATGGCGATCTCTCAGCATGTTCGAGCATCGTACCGCACCGAAATGTCGATTTCATAGTACCGAGAAATCGCTCAGCCAGCTCCATTTTTGCCGCTCCATTTAGAGACATACCCGGAAAAAATGCAAGCGAAGAAACGTCATCACAACCGAGAAAATCGAGTGGGTGTAGCAAATACGAGGGCTGGACGCGGTTCAGTTTGCACCACAGCATCGCCCCGCGGAAATAGCCCTCTGCAAGAACCTTGGAAAATGTCGCCAAATACGTCACGTAACTGAGATGGATGGGCACTTTGAACCAAGGGAGAGTCGTCACAGGAATTTCCCGCAGCGTTCCAAACTGTTTCCATACGAACGGACGGTTCGAACCAAATCCTGCTGACCAATGACCAAACAAAACTTTGCGTTGATCTCGCTCGGTTCGACTGAGGCGGCTGTGCATAAAGTAATAAGCCCTCGCAAGCGGCCCGAGAAATGTGGGGAATGTGGAAGCATCGTAGATGTAACCTCGCTCCTGTAAGACTTGAAGTACATCATCAGAGTAACTGAACCCCGGGCCACGAAACCCTAGCGGCTTAACACCCGTCGTTTTTTGAATCGCGCGTTCCGCACGCTCGAACTCTTCGTCGAGTTGGGAGCGAGTGTAAAGATGCAGCCATGGTTCATGATGGAAGGAGTGATTCCCGATCTCATGCCCCGCATCCGCGATCGATCTCAATGCTTCCTGATTCTCAGGTCGATCGCAATCTGCACCTACGATAAAAAAAGTGATTTTGAGATCGAGTCGTTTAAGCAACTCCAAAACTCTCGGCACCACGAGAGGAAAGTATGTCGGATATGTCTCCCAGCCGGAATCACCGTGGGTCTTCATGTAAGACCATTGATTATCGAGATCCAACGAAAGGCTTGCAAACATATGACTTATTCCAACACGTTATCCTAATTCCCGGATCGTTTGTCCCGATCGATGGAATCGCCTTTGGCAGGATTCGCACACATGCGTCTGCTCCGGTTCAAGCGAATCTGAAAATCGAACAAAAGGGGTCCCGCAGCGACACACGGCGCCGATACTCTTCGCTGG
>VGZN01000002.1 GCA_016872635.1 Planctomycetota bacterium
CCTGCGTACACGAAGAAAATATTCGGTGACCAGCATCGTGGTGACGCATGACATGCATTCGGCAAAAAAGGTCGCCGATAGGGTGATCATGCTTTATCCTTATAGTCGCCTTTTGCCAGGCGAGTCACAAATCCTATTCGACGGGACCCCAGAGCAACTTGATCATACCAAGGACACTCGGGTACGTCAGTTTGTTCGAGGCGAAGCGGGCGAGCGTTTGATGGAGATGCTCGCGAGCCAAGCCAATCATGTTGAAGAAACCCCTCATTTGCACGATACCATCGCACGAAGGGAGGCTGATCGTTAATCATGGACGATAACGGCTATCGATTTGGTGTCGGCGTTTTGGTACTCGCATCGGCGATCATCGGTGTCTTGCTGATCGCGTTTTTTGGTGCGGTACCTAAGTTTTGGGTGGAGCGTTACCGGTTTACGGTGAACTTTCCAAGCGCACCGAATGTCGGTGTGGATACTCCTGTGCGCAAAAATGGTGTCCTGATAGGACGCGTTGCGAAAGTGGAACTCAGAAAGCAGCTTAATGGCGGTGTCGATTTGCTTTTGGAAATCGATCGTGAGTTTGAATTGCGAGTGGGTGAGACAGCGAGGATTAAGACCGGTTCGCTCATCAGTGGCGATTCGATCATCGAATTTGTGGAACCCGACGATCGAGAGTTGCTAACCCGTTTTGATGGTTGGTCAGGGTCTCCAAGGGACGGGGTGCTCGACGAAAAGGAAGCCGCGGCTTCGCAGGCGATTATCGGTGCTCAGGATTTTGTCGCCAAAGGAGAAGTGGTCCCGGATCCACTGGAGGCCGTCGGCGATTTGGTCGGATTGGCAAACTCTCTCCAACGCGTCGCGGAGAAGCTTGATAATGTCCTTACGGTTGCTCAAGACGCAGTCGGTGGTACCAACACGCCGATCCGCGAGGTAACCGAGTCGTTCCGCGATACGCTCGATAACATCAACTCGACAGTAAGCACTATCAATCGCATTGGCAGCCAAGTCGAACGCGCAGAACTGCCGAAATTGGTGGCATCGGCGCTCGATGAAGTCCCAGTACTCTTCAAGCGAGCTTCGGAGACATTGGTCCAGTTGGAGCGAACTCTCAAAGGCTTCGAAGAGTTCAGCATCAGCCTCGAGGGATTAGGGAAAGAATTTGATGGAGTTGGGGATTCAGTACGCTCAGCCCTTAAGAATGCGAATGAAGCGATAGAGAATATTGCGGAAATCACTGAACCGATCAGTCAGAAAAGCGACGTGCTCGCCAACAACGTCGTCCGTGCACTAGCCAATATCGAGGCGTTGGCAACCGATCTGCGAGTCTTTGCAAATCGACTCAACAGCAGCAATGGAACCATCGCAAGGTTGGTAGACGATCCGACGATGTATGGTAAGGTAAACGACACGCTGGACGCTATTCGGAATGTTTCCGGTAATGTGGAATTGGTTTCACGCAGGTTGCAACCAGTGATCGAGGACGTGAGGATTCTCGCGGACAAGATGGCTCGGGATCCGGGACAGATCGTGCGAGGCGCGTTCAGCGGTCGACCTGTAGGAGCGGGGGTGAAGTGAGCCATTGGCTGGTTGCGGTAATGGGACCATCGTTGGATGGCTTGTCATTATTGATGGTGGGCTCATGTTGGGATTATTGTGGCGATATTTTTATTACGCTCTAATAGGTCGCGGTCGGAACATGGACATCCAATGGTTGTCTAGGATCCGCAAAGATTGCCTCGGATCGTCGCATCAGTGAAGTGGGAGCATCATGAAATTGCATTGCCTGGGTACAGCCGGATATCACCCAAGCGAAACTAGGCATACCGCTTCCTACTTTCTCCCTGAATGCAGTTTGCTCCTCGATGCTGGAAGCGGTATGTTTCGCCTGCAATCGCTTATCGAAACCCAAGAGCTCTCGATTTTGCTATCGCATGCGCATTTGGATCATGTGCTCGGTTTGACATTCTTTTGGGATTTGGTCAGCGGCACTCCTCTCGAGCGAATCCATGTCTATGGTGAGCGTCAGAAGATTCTGGATCTTCAGCAGCATTTGTTCCATCCATCCCTTTTTCCTGCCAAGCCACCGTTGGTGTGGCATGCCCTCGAGGAATACGGAGAGTCTTTTGAATTGGGCAACTTCCAATGCACTTGGTTCCCACTAGAGCATCCTGGGGGGTGTGTTGGATACCGGTTGCAGCTTCCTGGGGTTTCCCTAGCTTACGTCACCGACACAACTTCTCGGCCCGATTCTCCTTACTGGCGATCGATCCAAGGTGTCGATTGGCTTCTCCATGAGTGCAATTTTGCGGACTCCCAGCGAGAGTTGGCGATCCAAACGGGGCATAGTTGGACCAGCGCAGTGTTGGAAAATGCGGCCATGCATGGTCTGCAACGGTTGATTCTGGCCCACGTGAATCCACTTGCAAACGATCCTGATCCCGTCGATTTGGCAGGAGCCACGGCGCGACTGGGCAAGAATACGCCGAATCAGATCTTTCTGGCCAACGATTCCTCGGTGATCGACCTCTCAAGCCTTTGAATTACGTAGTCGCTCAACCTATAATCCACTGGCCCAGTTTCCACTGGCCTCTAGTCCACTGGTCCCCACTCCCCCGAAGATGTGGGGAGCGACCATGGCCGGATGTTGGATGGCTAGTTTTTTGGACGGGGGGTTGGAGTTTTGCGCATGACCAAAACCGCAGATCACGGCCGGTGCTCTCAGTAGCGAGGAAAGACAGCAAGAATGAATCCATACGGTGCGCTGAGTGATGACTTTTACGCCAATGTAACGCTTCAGACGGAAATGGATTTGCCCAGCGGGCGCGAATCCGTCCTCCATTTCTTCGAGCAGATGCAGCGTCGATTTCCAAAGCTGCACCATTTCTACCAGAGAGAACGGGGCGAGTTTATCCTCGAAGAAGAGAAGGATCACGGTGCTTACCGTTGGGTCGCAGTCGAAGCCAAGCGGATCAGTAGCGGCGTCGTAAACCCCAATACGCTTGACGAAGCGATGGAGCAACACCATGAAGTTCTCGACATGGCACCGTACATGCTCTCGGTCAGCCGACTCGACTGCGAAGCGTTGAGCCTGATGTACGGTTTCGACTTTGCGTACCGAGGCAATCACAATCAGCTTCTGGCGGACGCGATAGGATTGCCCACCGGATTCGAGTCCATCGCCCAGCGTACTGGATCCCAATTGATGTGTTATGAACCAGTGATTCAGATTTCTCTCGACGATGTTTTTCGAACCCATGCCCGGATCAACTTTGAACCCAGAACAGGTTCGTTGCAAGCACGCGGGCCTGAATACCCAGATGAACTGCTCAGCGTCTACGTGACACTTCGTCGTTTTGATTCACTGGCACCCGATGAGTCGTTCTCTGACGAACTCAAGCGTCTCGATGTCCTCATGCGGGAACTGATGGACAATTACGTGGTGGAGCACATTCTCAAACCCCTGCAGAACTCGATCGCAATCCGCTGATCGTTCTCAAACGCTCCAGCAGATGGTGACATTTCTGACAACCTCACCATCGATTGCGGATGTGTTTAGCGCGAGCAACAACGTGTTTAGCGGTAGCAACAATGGACCGCCCCCTGTTGTTGGAATCGATGGGTGATCATAGAGGAAGCTATTGGCTCATGAAGCTATTGGCCAATCTTTAGGACCAGCACCGGGCACTTTGCCAGTCGCACAATTCTCTCCGCCACGCTTCCCAAGAGCAGTCGGCTAAAGCCGCTTCGTCCATGGGAGGGAACGATGATCAGTTCTGCACCGATCGCCTCGGCTCGATCCACGCAAACCATTCCGGGGTCGCCGATCAAGACTTCGCGAGGGATCGATGCAAATCGAGAATCGGCAAACTCTTCATCTAGCGATTGCTGGGCTGCTTCCAATCGGACCCGATCATCGATCGCCTCCACCGGGAATCCTTCGGGTGCCAAGGGAATAAAGGTGGGAAGCACATGGAGGATATGGATCAGCGAGGGGGACTCTGCCAATTCCAGAGCCTTCTCCACTGCGAGGCGAGAGTGGGACGAAAAATCATAAGGAACCAGAATCGGTTTCTTGACAGTCCAAGCCATGATGGACCCTTTTTCTTCAGAGGCTTGTGAGGAATGCGAGGACGGATTCGCCGACGAAACCCTTCCCCTAAGGATGATTGTAGCGGTCTACACGACCGAAACAGAAGCATTTCGTCGCACCCAAGGGAAAAGTCCTACGCCATTTTTGAATCACTGCGAATGTTGGCTCGGGTGGCCCATTATCCCTGCGAGTAGCCATCGGGTTCCGTCTCCGCGCTCGAGCCCGTAACCAAAGCGGTCTCCAATTTTCACCCGCAGGAACTATGTCTTGAGACCCGTTCCAGCGAGCAATACGGTTGCATTGAAAATGGAATGCTAGCGAATCATTATGCTGAGGGCTCTAAACCAGGTCCGAATCGGCATTGACCCTTGTTCTGGCTTCCTCGATACTCCCGCAAAAGTGTCCCTTGCGCGGCTCTACAACCATAGCTTCCATGTCACCCGTAAACTCCCAGCCCGATTCAGCAAACTCGAAGAGCCTACGTGGTTCCGAGACGGTGCACGAACTCGATGAAGAGTTGTTGTCCTATTGCCGAACGCTTGGCCTACACGCTAAAAACGCTTCCTTATCCCTGATGGATTGCTCGACCGCGGCGAAAAACCGATGGCTGCATTTGGCAGCCGATGCGATGCTTGCCAAATCGGATTCGCTACTAGATGCGAACGCAAAGGACTTAGCAGCCGCACCCGGATACAGCTTGAGCCCCGCAGCTATGGATCGTCTGACCCTCACCCGTGAGCGGATCGAAGGGATTTCTCGCGGTTTTCGTGAGATTGCGTCGTTGCCGGATCCAATTGGTGAGTTGATCGGAGGCGGGACACGCCCCAACGGTTTGCAGGTCCAAAAAGTTCGGGTCCCTATCGGCGTGGTTTTGTTCATTTACGAATCGAGGCCGAATGTAACGGCGGATGCGGCAGCGATTGCGATCAAAAGCGGCAACGCGATCATCCTTCGCGGTGGCAAGGAAGCGTTCCATAGTTCGGTCGCGATCGTGAAATTGTTGCAGCAAACCGCGATTCATTGCGGTATTCCTGAGGCTGCCATCCAGCTCGTAGAAACATTGGATCGCGACGCAGTGGGTGCCTTGTTACGGCAATCAAGCACGATTGACGTGGCGATTCCGCGAGGCGGTGAGAGCTTGGTGCGACGCGTGGTCGCTGAGGCGACGATGCCCGTGCTCAAGCATTTCGACGGCAATTGCCATGTGTATGTCGATCGTCGCGCCGATTTGGAGATGGCGGTTCGCATCGTTATGAACGCTAAAACTCAGCGTATGGGTGTATGCAACGCTGCCGAATCATTGCTGGTTGACGCTGCCATAGCTCCGGTGTTTCTCAAGATGGTGGAGCCGAGATTGAAGGAAAAGGGGATCGAGTTGCGAGGGGACGTTACGGCTTGCAGTCTGATGCCGACGGCGGTGAAGGGGACTGAGGCGGATTGGTCTAAAGAATACCTCGGACCGATCATGAGTGTCTGTGTTGTGGACGGAGTCGATGCTGCGATTGAGCATATCAATCGCTATGGCTCAAAACATACGGATGCGATCGTGACCAACGATTTGCCAAGTTCGCGACGATTCGTCCAGCGAGTCGATTCGGCTGCAGTGATGGTCAATGCCTCGACACGATTCAATGATGGTGGTGAGTTAGGATTGGGTGCGGAAATAGGAATCAGTACCGACAAGATTCACGCGCGTGGCCCTTGCGGCTTGACCGAATTGACGACGTACAAGTACGTTGTCATCGGCGAGGGTCAAATTAGGGAATAGGATTCGATACGTATCGAAAAGGATTTCGACATGTCCGAAGAAGTACTCAGCCGTAACGATGTGGAGAGCTTGCTGAAGTCCCTCGAGGGAGGTGGCGCGGTTCCGACGACTCCTACCCCGGCGGCGGCAGCCAAAGTGGATCCGAAGAAGCCGGCTTCCAAGGTTCGTATCCTCAATTACGATTTCAAACGCCCGGAACGGGTTGGCAAGGAGCAGATGCGTGCGCTGCAATCATTGCACGATGGTTTTTCACGCAACTTTGGAGCCTCTCTTTCGGCGATTTTGCGCAGTATCGTCGAAGTACGACTAATCAGTGTCGACCAACTCACCTACAGCGAGTTCGTGTATTCGCTTGAAATCCCCACTTGCTTTAACTTGCTCAAACCATTGCCCCTTGAGGGGAATTGGGTTTTGGACATCAGTCCTTCGCTTCTCTATCCGATCATCGACCGCATGCTCGGTGGTGCTGTCAGTAGTGATTCATCGCCGAAACGCCCTCTTTCCGACATCGAGCTACGATTGGCCTCGAGGATCACCATGGTCTTCCTCCAGGAGTTGCAATCCGCTTGGAAAAATGTCGTCGATCTCAATATCGAAGTGGAGAGAGTCGAGAGCAATCCACAGCTTGTTCAAATCGTACCGCCCAACGAGGTCGTGGTGATGGTTAGCTTTGAGCTCAATATGGGGACCATTCGAGGAACAACCAATTTGTGTATTCCGTTCAACACTATTGAACGCGTTGGGAGCAAATTGACGAGCAACAGTTGGGTTGGATACACCGCGACTCGAACGAATGAGAAGACCATGTCGCAGCTTAGTTCGCGATTGGATGGATCGCTTGCTGATGTTGTCATTACATTGGCTCGTTCGACGATCAAAACTTCCGAACTGTTCGGACTCGAAGTGGGTGACGTGATCTCCACGGACAAGGATATCAATCATCCGCTCGAGGTTGAGATCGCGAATCAAGTAAAGTACCTGGCATCGCCAGGGGCATACAAAGGTCGCAAGGCGATCAAAATCGAGAAGCTGGTCCGCACGGACAATCCCCAGTAGGAAGTCCAACGTCCAATGACTCTCGTTGGATTTGCAGGAATGGTACCAATCCAACTACGAAGTGGCGGCTGTGGCGCTATCGCATGTTCCGCAATGTCCTTTGACGAGGACCTCGCTGATGCGTGAAATGTTAAGTGACCGACGGAGCGAAGGGCTGGGTAGAGCCATTTCATCGATGCAGGATACCGTGCCGCAGTCGGTGCAAACAAAGTGCGGGTGGCTGCTCCGATCGTGCGACGGATCGCGAAGTTCGAATCGCCAAACGCGATCCCCGAGCTCTGTTCGCAGAACCAACTCGGCTTCGGTGAGGTCGGTAAGGTTTCGAAACACGGTCGCTTTGTCAAAGCCTAGTGGAACCAATTGATCAGCCAATTCCGCGTGGGTTTGAGGCTTTGTGGATCGCTTGAGCGCATTGATAACCGAGATCCGAGCTGGAGTGCTGCGCAATCCCGAATCGCGAAGAAGCTTTTTCGCTTCGTTCACTTCATCGATACTGGATTTCTTCTTGGACATGGTGGGCTTAAGCGGCGCTAGTACCGAGGACTTTGGCGAGCTTTTGGGTGGTTTCAGGCTTGTTGAGTTCTAGTTTTCCGAAACCTAGTTCAGCCCCCATTGCCATCGCTTGTTGCTGGTGTTCCGGGTAGTTCGTAATCAGCATAACAGGGATCGACGCATAATTCGAATCGGTCTTTAGATATCTCAAAATCTCGATCCCATCGCTGTAGTCTATATCTAATTTTCGGTTGATCAGAATAAGGTCGACGGGTTGGTCTTCCAAGCATTTCAACATGTCGGATTGCTGGTCTGCGCGGAGGATTTCGACTTGGAACTGACGCTTCAGCATGGCTGCGATTGCGGCGTGATCAGGATTGCAATTGCCGACATCGAGAACGGTTTTCATCTATCTGCCACTCTTCTTGTCGGCGATTTTGACTTCCAGTTCGCGAACGATGTCCTCTTGGAGGTAGTTTTTCACCAGATCGCTGGTGGTGCTGAGCATTTTATTGATTCGTTCTTTGACGGGTGCAGGAATGAGACCGTTTTCGGTGGATTCTGCACGACGCTCGATGTTTTGGATTTGGGAGGAAAGCCCTTCGTAGCTCCGAACCTTTTTCAGTTCATCGAGCAATGAGGAGGCTTCATCGAGTTTTCCTTCGTCAATCTTCCTGCGAGTGCGAGCGTCCAGAATTTTTCGGCGAACGACGAGATCGAGGATTTCGCCTTGGATACCCTTGAGGAACGCTTCGGCTTGCAAGCGTCGGCGATCGTCTGGCAAGTCTGCTTTTTCCGATTCGCGATAGCCGGTGATGATCGGCAACCGTGCTAAAAGGGTCTCCCCATTTTTGATGTAGTACAGATACAGCGGTAATTTGATCTTGAGGGTGCTGGTCGGGGGTTTTTCCATCCGTTTCCGCAGCGCTTCTTGTTCCGCTGCCGCCTTAGCCGCTTCATCCTTCGGAGCGAAAGATGGAGGGTTCGTATCGGACGATTCGGCAGATTTGGCTTTTAGCGCGGCGGCCGTTGTGAACCTGGCTTTCGCGATCGTCTCAAGCCCGCTCGAAGTGGGTTGATCGTAAGTTATTTCTGGGAGATCGGATTGCTTGAGGTCGATGATACCACGCCAATCGGAACGCCCCACCATGTTCAGGTCATCGGAACCTGGGGTTCGTCTGTAGACCTCGACGCCTGGTACCGCGCTGGCGGGGGAGCCACGAACTCCTAATTTCAGGTCAGTTTTTGCAAACTGCGGCTTGATCTTGAGTGCAACTCTTCTCGTTCGGCGATTCTTTGCAGCGACGAGTGCTCCTCGGCTGGCTGCAAAGATCGCTCCATAGTATCGCGCTTCATCGATCGGTTCGGTAACGGCGATGTATGTGAAAGCCATATTCTGGAGAAGGGTTGGGTTCCCAGTCAAGTCGTCCCGGCGAACGTAGGGAGCGAGGACGTCTCCAATATCGATGCGAATCGGGGAATCTGGCGTTGTCACCAGCCCGCTGGCCCGAACTCGAAGGATAGCTGTTTTGTTGTCATTCTCCTCGATCCGAGCCATGGGTGTGAAGCAAGCTCGTGAAAGGTAGGCGATTGCATTAGGTATTTCGTTAGTGCTGGTTGCGTAGCTCGTCTCCATCAAACCAATGCGTCGCACGAAGGCATCGAGTTCTTTGACCTGGATTCGAATCCGTTCTCCTTCTCGGTCGACCGAAACCAGCATGACCTTGTCCTTGTCACGAAGCATCGCTTCCGGTTGCCAAGGAAACCGCGTTGGAATCGTCCGAGACACTTCCTTGACCTTCGGAACATCGGGCTTCGGAATCAAGGCGGCAAAGTACTTGCCGGTGTCCAGGTCTTCTTTCAGTTGTGAAAGGGACCCTTGGTACTCTACGATTTTCGTCTTCAACGCATTCCAATTCTCGACCTCACGCTCTTTGCGTTTCAGAGGCTCTTGGATTCGATTGATTTCCGATTGGAGTTCTTTGAGTTTGGCTTTCAACTCGCTCAGCTTTTTCTCCTTGTCCGAGTTCGGCTGGACCGTGACACCTCCAACCTTGGCTTCGGCTTCAAGCTGTTTAGTGAGTTCTACTTCTCTGGCGAGGAGTGGTTTGATTTCCTCTCGGAGTCGCGGGATCTCCTTGTCGACCAAGAAGGGGACAATATCCCGATTGAGGGCGTTGTATTGCAGCGATGGAATCGCAATGGTCGGAATGCGTTCTACGGCTGAGTCAAACGTGCGTACGCTATTTAGGCTCAGGGCTCGCATTTCAGCGTCTTCTTTTGCCTTGAGATCTGCCTCTTCCTTTGCAGAGAGTTTTTTCTTGGGAGCCGATGGATCAACCTCTGGAACTTTTTTCGGTTGGATCGCGAGGAAAGCATCCTTGGCCTGATCGGACTTTGCGAGCATCAACACCAACTCGCGCGACAATAGCTGTTCGATGGTGAGGTCGTCGAGGTGGTAGAGCACCGAACCAAACAGAGCATCTGGTGTTTCCAGCACGTCGACGTTCCAAGTCGCTCCAAATTCAATTTCGGAGCACTCGAGAACCTTGCGATAGATCTCTTGTTTGGATTCTTCGGAGAGACCAAGCGTTGGTGAAATACTTGTCCAGACTCGAACCTTGTACGGGGAATACTCCCATACCTCTTGGGCCTGTAGGCACGTTGAAAGCAACACCAGCACAATCGTGTTCCATTGGGCTATGACCAGCAACGCCGTCCGTAACCTAGTGGGGATCGTTGGACGAAGATCGGCAGAGCATTGGGAGTGTAGGTGTTTCGGGGAAGCGATCATGGCGCTCGGTTTCTCCATTTCTGGAGGTCTTGATACAGTCCCAGTGGCTTTTGAGTTACTCCAGATACATCGTTCCGGTAAGCAAACGATTCGCTAACTTGCCAAAGCGGTAGGATTGGTAAGTGGGCAGCAACCAACGAATGAAGATCTTGGCAGCTTTGACGAACCTCGCGCCAGTTGCGAGACGCGCTCAATTGGCCGAGGATTTGGACGATGAATTGGTTGTTAGTTTCTGCGGGTGCGCCGATTCCGAACAATCGCTCCGCATCGGTTGCTGGTTCCCAGATCGATGCCGTCAGGTAAAGGATATCGACTGGCGAATCCTCCTTAGGGCCGGGAACTTTATCGAGCACGATCAACTCGGCGGGCACATCGATGAGTTTCCATTGCTCGATGATGGCTTGGCCCGCAACGCGAGCCGCTTCGTAGTTGGGAACTCCCAAACGGATTTTCGGAAGCGTTGGGACCGGTTCCTTTCGCTTCTCATACATCATCTTCAATTTGCTGTTGGTGATCAGCATAAGGACTTTGGCGAGCCTAGGATCGTATGCTTGATTCTCAACACTGTTGTTGTATGCGTAAGCAATGGGATCCTGTTCCGAAGCCCCGCGAGGAAACGGGCCGCTGATGACGCGGCTTTGCTCGGATTCACTACCCCCAAGAATTTCCCCTCGCAAGATTCCTTCGCGATTGATTGCGTAGAGAAGCGCGCGACGAAACTCGCGGTCATCGAGATAGGGATTGGAGGTACGAGGAACGAGCATGTGTACCGTTGGTAACGCGTAGGATGCGACATTGATCGTCTTGGAGACAATTGAAGCTTCCAACCGCTTGGCATCGGCCGGGAACAAGCGATCGATGATCTCAATCTCTCCACGCAGCAAATCGTTGATCGCTTGGCTCGGATCGGTATAGAGTATTTCGTGGATTTCGATCGGTTGAAAGTCTGCAGCTGGGCTCGACGATGCCCATTCGAATCGTTTGGTATCGCCATCTTGTGATTTAATTCGGTATAGCACTCCGGGAGGAGCTGCCCCTTCGACTTGGGTTTCGATAGGCCACTGAAGGAATGCCTGTGGAAGAACGTGAGGCCTACGGAATCGAACTTTCAGTCGCTCGGGACCAAAGACAGATACCGAATCGAAAATAGCAGCCCAACCCGGTACATAATCATCATTCCCGACAGTGGCTCGGCGTAAGAACGATTGCGATAGATTCAGACTATTAGGGATGGCACCCAGTCCGGGGTTCTGGATGGTCATGTCGAGTTCGAGACGATCGTCGCTCTGCTGGAAAGAGCCCAAAGTGAATCGGTATTGCCCACCTTCCGGGCCGGTGCTTCGAAACTCGAACAACGGACGGCTGATCAATTGTCCCGACCGAAACGCCGGCCAATTGGCGAGAGCGGCTGTGTCGGGAGTATCGGCAGTTTGAAAAACGCCAACCCGCGTGATCGGAAATTCCTTGAGCAAATCGTTCAGGAGTTGACGTCCCCCTTCGATACTAGGCTCTATCTCCAGCATTTTTGTCGCTTCGCGACGTGCGTTCATGAAATCCTTTTGGTCTCGGAAAGCGATCGCGCGATCGAGGTATTCCTTAGCGAGATCGAGGAATTTGCCTCGCCATTCTTCCACGACGGGAAGAGGGTCCTCTTTGTAGTCTTTCTCGAGACGGTTAATCATCGATCGAGCGGTTGCTAGATCTTTTTTGTCGAAGTACGACTTGATGAGCTGACTCGACACGCTGGTGATATATCCTCGCACTTTTTCCTTCTGGTAATTCGGAAAACTTCTTTGAAGTTCCTCGAGTACCGCCAAGGTATGGGCGAGGCGTTTTTGCCTGACCATTTCGACAGCGCTGGCGAAAAGGAAATCCTGTCTCAAGACTTGCAGGCCAGGCGTTTGCGGATAATTCACCAGGAGGAAATTGAGGTGCTCAAACGCTTCACCGAAATTCTTCTGTTCGACGAGTTGTTTGGCTTTTGCCAAGATCATCTGCTCGTAGAAGGAGACCTTTTCGATATCCTTCCAAAGGACCTCGTAGCGACGAGAAGGAAAGAGCAATATCGTTACTTGGAGTTTGTCGGTGTCTTTGGTTGCCGTCGGCATACGGCGATTCGGAATCTCTACCGGGGCAACCTTGACACTCCTGCCTGTTGCTTCTGGTTTGAGTGTGATGATGTCAAACGGCTCTTCGTCGAGGAGTGAAGTAACAACCTCAACCTCCTGAAAAATTTTGTCATAGTTGTCTTGCGCATTTGCTGACCGAGCGAATGTCGCGGCAACAACAAACACCGCGAGACTCAGGAACCAACCGAGGCGAGATTGGGGCAAAGATTTCTTGGAAACCGAAAGGATCATTTCTGCGTCGCTCCACCGTCTCATTAACGAGTGCCTGTCGGGTTGGAGTTCGATTCCGAAGGGATAGGCGCGTTGATTATGGTTCCCTCGTCACCAGGTATAATCAATCCATTGGCTCCCAATCGGGGTGTTCCTGCGATGGGTTCTCCGGCTGAACTTCGAGCCGTTTCTTTACCATCTCGGCTTGAGATGCGAATCAACTCACCTGTGGTGCTCGATAGAATCAAATCGGATCCACTAGTCAGCGGATCGCCCACCAATACTACTTGCTGAAGCGGGGTCGACCACAGTTGCTTCCCTTCGGAGTTGAACGCGACGAGTCCTTCGATGTCGCTCAATGCCAAACCGATTGTGCCGGCATCGGTTTCTGCCGCGAATGGACCCCACGCAAAGCGTCCTTCGAAGGTGAGAGATGCGATCTTTTTAAATTCGCCGCTTTCGTAGAAGTCCATCACATCTCCAGACGCACCAGGTGAGATTCCAACGATCACATCGTTCAACGAAGCCAATCGGCCCTTGAGCGATTTCTCGAGGGGCTGCGAATTGAGCATGCGAAGCTGCTTGCCGGTGGAAAGCTTGTAAAGATTTCGTTTTTGGTCAGCGATGACAACGGATTGCTTGTCAGACAGAAGGAGCGGGTTCAGCCATACTGGGCGCTCGCCAGCTGCGATCGTAGGTTGAAAGGCCGTTCCAATTTGCTTCCCACTTTCAGGATCGATCATCAATAGCTGCGAGTTTTCCAGTGGTACGATAAGGGAATTTCCAACTGCGATTGGGGCTGTAATCGGGTAGGAGTTGGCGAGATCGAGATTCACCAATTTTGTAGTCCAGCCTGCTTTTCGGCTAGGATCGACCAGCAGGAGCTGGCTTCCCTGAGATGAGTTGAGAAGCACGCTACGGCCATCTTCGAGTTGGGTGGAATTGGCGAACATCATCGAGCGTTGATTGCGCCCCATGTTCTCGATCTGCAAGTTGGGCTTTGACGATCCAAAGGCGTTTGACTCGACGCTGAACGTCGCACCTTGGCTGGTAACGGCCACCATCGAGTTTTCGACCGGGGAAATCGAAGCGACCGGGGTACCGATATCGGTTTCCCAATAGGGGTTCCCTGTCTTGGGGTCGACAGCGGCGACGCGCACGCCCCCGGTACCGCGTACGATTCGGCTATGAACGATCGTTTCACCGATTTTGGTTGGACGACATGTGAACTCATCGAGGTCATCTTTGAGCCACATCGAATTGAGCTTTTGGCCGGTGATTTGTATTTGGAAATAGGCCAAGCGACTGGATGCCAACCATAGGTCTGTTCCCGACATCAATGGCCAAGTCACCTTGGGAGAGGCTTCGTTAGAGACCAGGTTTACCATTTTGAAAACCTTGTCGCGAGCGTTCGTCACCTCGACGTCTAGGATTGCGATTTCACCCAAGTTGGTAGCAACCGCCAATCGTCGACCTTCCACTTGGGGTTCGACCACAACGTGACCCTTGAATCGGACCGGCGCTTGGGCTTGGGTCAACTGAAGTCCTTCATCGTTGGTGGTGTAGACACGCATCAGGCAGTGGTCCGGCCCGGCATTTTCGAAGAGAATCAATTGGTTTAAAACCCAGATGGGCGGAACGACAATGGTTCCAGGATTATGGCCGACGTAGACGACTTCCTCACATTCGCCGTTTCCTCGGCTCATGACGTAAAGGTTCGAATGATTCCCGGGCAGATAGCGTTTGCGTTTTCCAGTCGCTCCACCCATCCCCACATCGATTGGTTGCGGAATTTTCTTCGCCCATCGGGATTGACCCGAGATGGCATCCAAGCAGTAGATGTTGCCACCGACCGTGCAGACAAAAACATCGTCGCCATCTACCGTAGGTTCGAGGATTCTCTCCGGGAATTTACTTTTCCAGAGGAGGCTACCATCCTTTGCGGACAGTCTGCTTACCGTACCGCGAGAGGCGACGGCAACGATCGGATCGCTGTCGCTGGTTTGCGCGATGCGCTGCGGTTCCGAGTTCCAATCACGGCCGATGTATTTTCGCCACAAAACTTCACCGTTGGATACTTGGATCGCGACCACGGAGCCTTTTACGCGAAGGCATGCGACATCGCTGCTGTTGCTGTCGCTGGGGTTTCCAGTTCGGCTAGTCAGCAACGCTGTAGATGCATTTGCAGTCGCTGCAGGCTCATTGCTGACCGTTGGTACGGTGGCTGATTTAGAAACCAATCCCTTTTGAAGATTGGTAGCTGCTAGCATCAATTCGCGGAGTTTTTTATCGGGTTCCAAAGGTGGGTACTTGCGGATCAGTTCCTTGCGAAGGTCGTAGGTTTTTGTCACGTCCTGGGCATCGATCGCTTGCTGCATATTCACCAACGTTGCGGCGAGGTCTTCGCTTTGTTGGATATCGCGAATCACTCGCTGTTGACCTTCTTCGATGGTCTTGATGCGCTGTTCGTTTTGGGTTCGTTCTTGAGTGCCGACGTAGCGAGGGTCTCGGATGAGTTCCATTTGTTGGTTCATCATGCCGATCAAATTTTTCCTATCTTCGGTACCGGACATGTTCTCCGCTTTGACCACAAACTTCTCCGCGATACGGAGCAGAGTGTCGGTGACATCCACGCGCATTTGAGCCAAACCGGGCTCGTTCACAATCTTGGGCAATTGTTCCTGAGCGGTCTTAAGAGCAATGGTTGGGTCTGCGTTCTTTTCCGCGTCCTGACGCACGCGAGCGATGGAAGCTTTGACTTTAGCAACGCTTACGTTCTCATCGGTTGTAAAGGTGCTGGCAAAAGTTTCATATTGCTTGATTGCCCGTTCGTAGTCTCTGTTCTTGAAAAGCTCTTCGGCCATGTCGAACGACTCTTTGGCGGAGCCTCGGGCGAACCAAATGTAGAGGGGGACGAAGAAGATCAACAGCAAGAGAACGATGAAACCGACGCCGACGATCCCGAAGGATTCCCAAGGACTCTTATTAGCCTTCTTTGGTTTTGGGGCTTGTGCGACCTTGACCTCGGAGATTGGATCTTCCGCGAATGAAGACTTCTTTTTCTTCCTCTTTTTTGAGGTGGGTTCTTCCGTCGACTCCGCCTCAACGACTTCGACGACTTCGGCGACGGGACCCCCGACCACTTCCGCGACCTCGACGACTTCGGGTTCATCCGGAGGCAGAAGATCTTCGACGGAGTCCCCTTTTTTGGGCGTCGGTATTTCTACCGGGCGTCCGCCGCGCAACGCCGTAGACGAAGGATCCGTACCAGCAGCCCCGATCGTCTCATTGAGTTCGGTAATCAGTTTGGTTGCTTGGAACCGAGTCAATTGCCCATTATCGACCAAGAGTCGCGCGATGGCTTCGGGAGTTACGCGGACTTTCGATTGCTCGACTTGGTTATGGAGTTCCTGAATGATCTCAGGGTCGAGTAGGCCTTTGCTCTCGAGCATATTGATGAACTGCTGTGCGCTCATTGGCTACTCAAACTCCTCGACAACCGTAACGCTGAAACTGTTGAACCCTTTTTCCCGCCCTGCATCAAGCGCTGCGACCACAGCAGCGTGAATACACTCTTCGTGGGCATCGATCAATAACTTAAGATTTTCATCTTCCTTACCCGTCGAAACCTCGGCGCGGGCTTCACCTAGAGCCATGAGCAAATCTTGTTTGCTGCTGGCCTCCCGTTGGTCACCGGTTGGGAAAATCACGGTGTACGCATTGAACTCATCGATCTGAACTCGAACACTGTCGTAAACCTCTGGTGGTTTTTCCATCGGCTTGGTGCTGGGAGAGTCCGACAACGGCGGCGGCTTTTCGAAGACTTTTTCGCTTGAGAACGAAGCGGTGATCATGAAAAAGATCAGGAGCAAGAAGGTCACGTCCACCATCGGCGTCATGTCCATATCATCCTTGGGAAGTTCTTTCTTCGCAAAGGTGACTTGTTCCGGCTCTTCCTCCTCGGCGATAGCTACGCCCGATGCGCTCGGTGCGGCTGTTGCTACTGCTGGCTTAAGCGGGGCGTTGTTGGGGCTGTTGGTCGGCGTGGATTTTTCGATGGGATATGAGCTGCTGCCCTGGGACGGTAACGCTGCTGGTGGCTGGGCGACAGAAGGCTCGGTTGTCTTCGCAGATGCTTCCTGAATCAAAAAAGTCTCATCGGCACGGAATGGCTGATCGCAATTCGGACATCGAATTTCTCGGCCGATGACACGCGGATTGACGGATCGGATCACCAGGCAGTGTGGGCAGCGAATGCTCAAGCTCATTTACCTGCCTCCGAAACGGAAAGATTGATCAGTTTGCCTTCTTCGAGGACTTCCGCAACTGCCTGCTCCACCTTCTTTAGTTGCTTGGCCGTGACGTTCCCCTCAGCTCGAATCAAAACTTCGGTCTTGCCGCCGGTTTCCATCTGCATTTGGACATACTCGGCAATTTCTGCAGATTGTTGCTCAGGATCATCGGAAAATACCGATCCATCCGCTTTGGCAACAATCGGGCTATCGCTGATGCCGCGTGTCACACTGAGCATCACGCAATTCTTAGTAGCGATGGAGCTGCCATGCTTTGCAGGTGGTACTTCGTACGATTTTTCACCGGTCATTTTGGAGGTCAAAATGAAGAAGATCAGGAGCAGAAACGTCATGTCGATCATAGGGGTGATGTCCATCTCATCGTCCATAGGAGGACGCGCACCGAGTTCGACTTGCTCCGGCTCTTCATCCGCTTCGACAACAGGAGTGGCTACCGTGCCCGCATCGAGCAAATCCGGCTCCTGTGCGTCAAATGAATTGGAATCTTTGTCCATACGTCCACGTACCTTCTCTGGACCTACACTGCCGTATTACGCAATCGACCCGTTGGCCAAACCATTAGGCGCTTTGCCGAGCACCGCGTTGCTCTTCGCGAGCAAGGCCAACTTTGAAGGCTTCGAAAATTCGAGCCAATCCCGATCCAACCAGATCTTGCATGTGTCGGATTCGGTTGTGGATACTTGCCATCGCCATGACCAATGGAATAGCAATGGTCAAACCGATTGCGGTCGTTTCGAGAGCAACGCGAATGTCACCGGCCAAGTCGGTTGGATTGACGTTGGTTGCCGATGCCAGCTTACCGAACGCACCCATCATCCCCACCACGGTACCGAACAACCCGAGCATAGGTGCGGTTTTGATCACAGTCACGATCCAAGCGATGCTGTAGTCCAAATCGGCGATGACGTCTCGTTGGAATCGGTCGAGTGTGTACTGCCGCGTTTTCTGGTAACCAAACGATCGATGCTTGCACGCATAAGTGATCAGCATGGGCAAAGCTCGTTTATCCCCCTCGCAAGCGGTGAGCACGGCGTCGAAATTACCCCGTTTCAAGTCATCTTCGATCGAGTCGATGAACTCGTCTTGCTGCTGCTCGGTTTTGAAACGCTTTGCGTTCACACGCGTCAAAACCAGAACGACGTAATAGGCTCCCCATAGAGCCACAGCCGCCAGCGCAACGTACGAGAGCTGTCCAACGATGTTGAAAACATCGGATGCATCTGCCAGCAAAAGAAAATCCATGGAGGGAGCGATGCTCGACGAAGCGAAGTGCGTAGCCAGATATTCGTGCATGACGTCAGTGGGTTCTATGAGTTAGCAAATGAGTGATAAGTGAACGAGGAGGCTACGCGACCCAGATCGCGATGTAGCCTATTTATGGGAGGCGCGAAGTGTCCGCAGCGGGCATCCCAAGCGTCTCCCCAAATATAACTGAACAGCCCCCCTTTGAGGACCGTCTTCCTCAAAAAGGATCCATTCGCTTGGGTTTAAGGGAGCAGGGGAATCACTTCGCCGCCATTGACCGTCATGAGTGCCCTAAGGATTTGCTCCGCGAGTTCGGCGGAAATCCAACGAACGGAACCATCGAACATGCCGACGTTGGCTCCTCGATCGGTCATCCAACTGGTGCCTGAGTTCTCGTCGATGTCTAAATCGTCAGGTGCCGTCCAGGGAACTGCCAGATGAGGTGCGACCTCGGTCAGTGCGATCGTATTGGACGTGCCGTCAGTGATCGCGGGCAGCCGCATGTTTTTGTCGAGCCAACCCGCATTTTTGCCGACAGGTGCCAAGTATACCGTATATCCAGGTGCAACCTCGACCTGAGGGTTGGCATAGGTTTGCGGCATCCGCTCCAACAACTTTATGTTGTGAGGACTATTCCACGGCTCATCCATATGAAATTGTTGGTAGAGCTCGTTTTGTTCGATGTACGGAAGGATCGAGACTCGCCAACTCAATAAAGGACTCCCGTCGTTACCTCGGATGACCCGATCCGGGAATTTTTTGTAGGCGGCTTCAAAATTATGCATTGCCAGCATGATTTGTTTCATGTTGTTGCTGGAACTCATTCTCCGCGCGGCTTGTCGTGCTGACTGAACGGCAGGCAACAAAAGTCCTGTCATGACACCGATGGTCTGATAGCTCGCCATCATCGACGTCTCGGTTTTCAACTCCAAACGATTGTCTTCGATCGACCACATCGAGGTATCACTGAATGACTCTTGCATTCTGTCCGCGTACTTCGACGCAGCCTGCTTCATGGCGTCGGAGATCCAAGGCTCCGTAGCTAGTTGCGATTCGACCGATTCTCGAGCAAACTGAAGACCTTGCGTTCGCAGTCGTTGGAGCGATTCCTCCAGTTTTTCGGTCGATTCGCGATCAGCCGTCCCAAAGCTAACACGAATCGGATTGGAATCGGAGGCCTCGAGTTCAACAAGCAAATTGTCCGTCAACTCGATCACGCTCTCGATGTCGCCGTGAAACATTTCGGGAACTTGCTGTTCCTGGGTCATCCAGAGGCCGAGGAGAAGATCTCGAATCTGAACTAGATTGATGGCGATCCTGACGTCCGATTGCCGCGAAGATACCAGTTCGACCGTCTTACCCCCCGTCCTGATCCGTTGGCTCATCATCCGACGGAGTGTCCCCTGGGTCCCAATCAAGACTCGGTTGGGGTCCTTTTGGGCGACCCGCAACATAGGGAAATCGTAGATGTCACGGAATCGCAATCGCTCGTCCTTCGGAGACACCTCGATTTGAGTGGCAACCTGTTCCGAGAGATCGGCGATATCGAACGGAGCAGACGTTCGGATCGAAAACCCAAACTCAGGCTCCGAGCTTGGCATGGAAAGGGTGGCATCGATTGTCTCGATATCGTCAAGGGCGAAACCGAATTGCTCTTGGCATGCCACGTTAAGGACTTCCCAAGGCCACATGCGGAACTGAGCGGAGCCTTTCAATTCTTGAAAGTCGATCGAGGCAATCGCTACCGAGTCGCTTGGAATATCGCTGTACCGTTCGACTTGTTGGCCCCATGCAATACCGAAGCTGCCAGCGGCAAAAACGATCGCTGCAACCACGGCTTGAGTAAGCCCAATAAGGACTCTTTTTCGCATCGTCTCACGAAGCAATCGCGTGGGGGACAAAAACGACATGGCTCGGTTCACTCCACAAAAAAATTAAAAGGAGGAGGCCGCAGACTCAACGCTCCAACGCTCCCGTTCGGCCCCCTCATTCAAATGGGGGCCCGCGTTACAGACCTCCAACGTGACGATAGTGTGGCGGTTGTAAATTTAACGGTCAACCGATTTCCTGGAACAATACACCAATCTCGCACAATCGTCACAATCCCCCATTCTTTGCCGCATGAACGAAATCAGGGGAAGTTTTCCTCATGCTCCGACAAGCCACTTTCTAAGGGTGGGCTAAATTGTAACGGGCAGCGAAGGCGTGCTGCTCGCATCGGAATTTCTTACTGGAGATACTGTGCGGGTGGAAAAAAATGACGAAATCGAAAAAAGCTGGCGAAGAAATCGTAACCTTGGACCGTAGGGCAAATGACCGTCGTGCGGATGAACGCCGAACCGAGGATCGCCGCACCGGCGACCGCCGTGTCGAAACCCCGAGCGAACTGCAAGTCAAGCAGATGATCGCCAAGGAAAAGCGGAAGGCTAAGGTCCAACGCCGTCGCCAGATCGACCCAACCACCTGCGAACGGGATTACTCTGGGGACGAAATCGAGTTCATGGCTGCCATGGACGAATACAAACGAAAAAACGGTCGAATGTTCCCCACTTGCAGTGAAATCCTGGAAGTCATCCGGTCCCTCGGCTACGAACGAACGGAACGGTCCGCTCCCATCGCCACCGCCACTGCACAAGATGACATCGACGAGTGACAACCGAGATAAAACTCCGAGTAACAACACGGTCGCCTAACGAACCGGCGCCTAACGAACCGGCGCCTAACGAACCGGCGCCTAACAACACGGTCGCCCAACGAACCGGCGCCCAACGAACCGGCGCCCAACGAACCGGCGCCTAACGAACCGGCGCCTTGCCTAACATGGTTGCGGTCTAGAGTAGTTGGGTTACGTTAGGCAACGCAGCAACCGTTGATGCGATGTTGGTGGACTCGTGAACGATACAACCCTATCCATAGCGCTCCGCATCGCGGAGTCGATGGTGTTAACCGCCGCTTAGGTTCTAATGAAACCACGCTTTCGGATGTCCCGACTGGGGGATGCCTCTCGAGGCTTTTAGTCCAGCTCGTTGCAAGTGTCCTTGTCAGCGCTTACCGCATGTGAAAAGCGATTGTCTGTATTGCCTCGCGTTTTCAACGACCTTAGTTCAGGTTACACTCTGAACTCAAGCGAGCGATTTTCGGATGAGATTTATGCGTGAGATTCACACTCGAACTTCACGGGACATTGCTTCCCAGCGAGCTGCAGGTTTTCGATGATTCTCGATCGCAATGCATCTACACCCCTCCAACGGTCTGACAGTGCTACTAGCCCCGTTTCGTTACGTGCACTGAGAATGGAAGGCTGCTGCCAATGAAGAACCCCGACGATCGACTTGTCGAATTGGAAGTCCTGTTTACCCATTTGCAAAAGACAATCACCGACCTCGATGAGGTTGTAGTCGACCAATCGCGCCGCATCGACCAATTGCAACGAGAACTGAAAATTCTTGCAGGCGATGTCCGATTGGTTCGAGAATCCTCGCGCGAACAGCGGCGTCCCGAAGACGAGATTCCCCCTCATTACTGATTTGCTATTCGTGGTTCGCCGTGGCGTTCCGCCCTGACCTGGATCCAATAATCCCGAACTTGATACCCACCCTTGCGACGAACGGAGGGGAGCCAGCCCGATGAGTTCCGATCCAGCCAAGCCTCCAACCGGTTCCAAGGGATTTGCGATGGTGCGCCAAAGCCGTTGGCGCGAGATGTTCTTAATGGCATCAGCGCTCGCATTGCTCGGCCTTGGAATTTGGATTTGGCAGCCTTTCAAAAAGTCATCTCCCGTTCGGCTTCGGATCTCGGCGGGTAGTGCTGCGGGAACTCGCCATCAGCTCGCTCTGTCTCTTGCCAGCAATCTAGCCGAGCAAACGATCGAGCTAGAGGTCATTCCATCCGACGGTTCCGAAGAGTCATTGGAATGGTTGGAAGCAAACCGAATCGATTTGGCGCTGATCCAAGGAGGGCTGGTGCCGACCAAGCCGTCGAGGGTACGGCAATTGTGTCCATTGGTGACCGAGCCGATGCATGTACTTGTCAAACCAGCCCTCGGTGATGAGATACGAAAAAGCAATCTGCTGAGTTTAAGGGGCAAAAAAGTAAACCTTGGAGCCGGTTCGAGCGGCACGCGATTACTCGCCGAAGCAGTGCTCGATTTTCTCGAGTTGCAAGTTCTCGAAGGTGAACCCAAAGAAGAGTCCAAAGACTATGTCCGTTCGGATCACATGTCTCACGACGAACTCGAGCATGCTGCGTTTGACGATATGCCCGATGCAATCTTTTTGGTTTCCACGATGCCTTCTCCACTAGCGCATCGCTTGATCGAGAATCAAGGTTACCAATTGGTAGGCATTCCATTCGGGACGGCGTTCAGCCAATCGTCGACGATCGACGACACTGCGTCGAAATCCCGCAAGATCGATCGGCGTTTTTACTCGCCCTGCGTGATTCCCGCGTACAGTTATGGGGTGGATCCCGATACTCCCGAATCCGATCTGCCGACCATCGGTTCGCGCATGCTCCTCGTGGCTAATTCCAAGGTCTCTGACATTGCGATCGAGCGAACGCTAACCGGTGTTTTTAATACGGACTTTACTCGCAATATAATCCCCGGGCTGGATTCATCATGGCTCGACTTGCCGAATGAGTATGTGCTCCATCCCGGTGTGCAAGGGTATCGCGATCGCAACAAAGTTCTCATCGCAAGCGACTTGATCGACTACCTTGAAAAAGTGCTTGCCATCATTGCAACACTCGCTGGCGCCGCGTTTTTCTCGTACCAGTGGTATTCCGAGCATCGACGGCAGCAACGCGAAAATCGTTTCGGCGAGTTCATGACTCGCGTCATCCGAATCGAGCAGCAGGCGCTGGAAAGTGAACTTTCCGCAAAGCTACAGCTGGTGGACCTAATCCGATTGCAACAAGAGCTTGCTCTCTTAAAGTCGGATGCCGTTCAAGGCTTTGTATCAGGGGAATGGCAAAGCCCCACCATGCTTAATGGATTACTGGCACTCATCAACGATACACGAGAGCAAATCACTCGTCTAATCCTGCACGAACGCGAGAATATTGAGCAGGATGCCGAAAAGAAACATGTGCAACCCGATGCGCTTTGGCGCAAAGAGATCGACGCTCCTCAACCGACAGACAACTAACAACTTCTCAATTACCATACGGCACTCTGTGTCCTTAGGCACGGGAATCTTAGTCTCGCTGCACTTAGTGACTATGAAGCCCTGGCGTGTCGAAACGTGAAAATTATTCGCGCCAGAAACTCGGTGGATTGTCATTTTTGTAGGTCACCTTCATCTCCGGTGTCTCATAACGGTCCCCTTTGCGAAACAGGGACTCGACCCCACCGATGACCATGCCTGAAGTGAGTAGTGTTCGTTCCACAGGATAGGGTGTTTTGCCTTCGTCGACCAAGGTTTCGATATGCCTAGCGAGAGGGTTGAAGAAGTCAGCCGTGGTAGAGCCATGCGTCGGCATGGGTAAGTACATTTGGCAGGAAATTATTTCACCGTTGTCCGAACGCATCCCAGCGTAGTTAAAGTCTTGGATCGGGCACAGGAACATCGTGGTCTTAAAACCATCCCGGTGTTCGATGAAGTAGGCGATTGTGCCATTCATCACTTTCTTCCCCCATTCGTAGGTGACTGGGTCACTTGGGAAGCCTCCATCGACCGGAAGATTATGGCTGCGCGTCATCGCAGCAACGAAGAGTTTGCGCGTGTCCCCGTGAGAAGTTTTTTCCATCTCTGCCCAAAGTGCATCCCCTTTTAGTGCGGTCACGGATGAGATACCTACTTCTCCTCCTCGCCTTCGCTCGGACATGCATTGAGCGGTCTCTAATCCATGAAAGTCGTAACTATCCACGCCGCCATAACAGACGCACACGCTCTCCTTCAGCGGAGTGTCGACCGGCATATCGATCGATGGGAATCGCCACGTTACAGGCAGCGACGACCCGGCGAGGAAAGGGAACTTAAGACGCTTCGAATCTTCGACCATTTCGACACACTCGGACCACACGGTCGAGAGATGCTTGTCATTGAAAACGGGGACGCTGCGGCCGCTTTGCTCAAACACCTTGACGATTTGCTTGAACCAGTCGTAGCGAGGGTATCTCCGTTGGCCTTTTTCGTTGGTGGGGTAATCGCCGTGCTCGCCGATCATGACTACCCCGTCGACCGCAAGCTTCGAGGTTCCCAAAGTCAATGCATCGGCAATGGTCGAGTATTGTTTGAGTTTGTACTTGTCGATCCTTTGTTGCGATAAATCCCCTTCTTTCTGCTGCTGTTCGATATATACCGACGCCACATCGAAGCGAGGTGCTTGCCAGCGCCCGCCCCAGGTGTATCCCATGCAATGCCGATCCAGGAAATGCTGCGCGTGGGAATGTCGGAAAACGACCGTGCCCAGGAAGGCAATCTTCTTTCGAGGCCCATCGGCTGGACTTGCACCGAAACTCGATGATGTCAGCGCGGATGGAATGGCAGCGGTTGTCGCTGCGAGTGCAGCGGATTGACTGAGAAATTGGCGGCGACGCAACATGGTGGGCTCTCCTTAGGGAATGAGGCAAATCGGAGGGTGAATCTCAGGATGACGACTGCGAAGGGCTAGGAAAGTTTCCCATCCGAGGATCATCGTGGTCTCGAGGCCAAAAGTAGTAAAGGCACACGAGTGGCAAAATCGGCAGGGCGTTCAATAGGAAGATTCCTAGGTCGTAACTTCCTGTTCGTTGCTCCAGCCAACCAAACCACGGTTGCGCGTACGACGAAGCCAGCCAGCCCCCGGTCGCTGCTATCGATGTTACCTTGCCTTGGTGACGGGGTGATACGTCTTGAGCAAAGGAATAATAGATCGGGAAAATCCCCAATGCACCTGCTCCCGAGATCAGCAACACTCCGAGCATGGTGAGCCGCAATGCGTCAAGCGATAGAAATTGCGTGAACAACCCTGCGGTCGATGAGGGAGATTCAGCAGTTGTGGTGCCCACCGGCGACATCGATTCAGGCAACTGACTATTCAAGAAGGGGACGGCAATCAATGTGGCAAAGAGAATCACGCACAGCGTCAGCGAGAGTAAACGGGAGCCGAGGATCGACCATCCGCGGCCGGCCATCCCGGACGCAATCACTCCGGATGCAAAACATCCTATGTCGGTGAAAATGTACCAGATCGAATTGAAGACTAAGGTTTGTTTTTCATTGAATCCATAATTCTCTTGCATGATCAGCGGCAACCAAGCTCGCATGACTTGCCACATGGTATTGATGCACATCACCATGAGCAAAACAATCGCGAACCGGCGCGTGAACACGTCATGCCACCAACGGTGTTCGACGCCGTCATCGCCAAGTGTTGTGGTCTTGACTGTAGTGTTGCCCAAAGGTGCGTAAGGGTTGGCAGGATCACTCGCAAGGGAAGCGTTATGCTTCATGTTGGGCAGATTGTCATGGGTCGGAGGGGAATTCGTGGTGGATGAGGATTCGACCGCGATCAAGTCGCTATCGCGAACGACGTATAGCCAAAGGAACACCCACAAGGCACCCACGACTGCGATACCTTGGAAACCGATCCGCCAGCTTCCCGGCTCGCTAGTGAGGATACTGAGCATGACGATCGGGGTCAGGATAGCACCGATGGACGTTCCACTTTGCAGCACGCTATTTCCCATGGCTCTCCCCTGCTTGCTGAGGAGGGCTTGGGTTGTTTTTAAACCGCAAGGCCAATGGGCCGATTCAAAAAAACCCAAGAGCAGTCGACACCAATAGAGTTCACCGTAATTGTTGGCCCATCCGGTGAGAAAGCCCATGGCAGACCAACCGAGCAGTCCGATCGGATAAACCCATCGAACCGAAAACCGATCGACGATGAATCCCCAGAAAAGAGAACCGAAGGCAAAGCTGTAGCCGAAAATGGCTTCGACACGCCCGTACTGGACATTCTCGAGTTGGAACTCGCTTTTGATCCGTGCGGAAGCGACCGCCAGCGTCTGGCGATCCATGTAATTGACTGCGGACGCCAAAAGCAACAGCAAGCAGACAATCACTATGCGTTTGGATCTCGGATTGGACCAGTCGATCGATCGTATGGAAAACACGCGTAAGGGCCCTCAGTTACCAGTACCGTTCGACCACATAGTGACCCGATTCATTCCGTTTGTGCTTGCGCATTCCTCGAGCGTTCAAGATAGCCTCGACATCGTCGAGCATCAGCGGATTGCCGCACATCATGACAGCACTGCTTTGCGGCGATAACGGTAATCCCGCGAGTTCCTCCAGAGCACCCGATTCGATGGCAGTGGTGATTCGGCCATGAAAACCATCGTCGGGGCGATCTCTTGAAACAACAGGCACAAGTCGAAATCGACCTTCGCTCGATCGTACTAACGATTCTAGTTCCGCGGTATACGCAAGATCCGTCACGTGACGGACACCATGCACCAGGATAATATCTCGGTAGGAGTTCCATATTCGGGAATCACGCAGCATGGCGATGAATGGCGACAACCCCGTACCTGTTGCAAGCAGCCAGATCGCATCTGCGGACGGCGAATGCTCAAGCGTGAATCCCCCAGTGGCTTTCGAAGAAACGTCGATGGTATCACCGAGGTTCATCTCCCATAGCCTAGGTGTCAATTCTCCGTCGGCAACACGAACGATAAAGAAATCAAGTTTGTCGCCATGCGGAGACGCCACGGAATACGGGCGATGCAAGTGTTTGTCGGCAAGCGGAACTCCGACTTGCAAGAACTGACCGCATTCAAAGGGTGCGACGCCGGGACAGTCGACCGTCAAGGTGAATAGCCCTTCGTGCCAAATCTGTTTGCGTACGATGTGACCGTTGATCCATTGGATAGCCATGACGAGACACGTCCAGTCGTCGCGAGAGGTAAGAGGAAAAGAAGCAAACGAACGAAGTGCGGAAGGGAACCACCCAAAAAATGGCAACTAAAAACTTCAAGGATGGTTGTTCATCTTAGCAGATTGAAGACTGCCGCTGGGGTTGCATGCATGATTTCATCGAGGATCAGATGCAGCCGCTTCAAGAGAGATTGCCTCGCTGTGCGTAGGCAACAATACCCAAATCACGTGACCGAAGTTCAGCCTAAATCGCGGTGTTGCGAACGGGAGTCTGCTGTCCTCAGTTTCACCGTCCTAGTTGCGGCATTTAACTCGCGGCTTTTACTTGTTGAGTTATTTCTTCAATCGCATCATAGCGTTAGAGAGTTGGTCTGCGTAGGGAGTGGATCCATCGAGGGTCGGCGGATCGGCTTGTGTTTCTTTCCCGACACGGTTCGGCGTGTGCCAAAGGACCGCAGTCTCACCCTCGATACGGTAGCCGAAGGGTTTAGGGCCGATGGTGGGCCAATCCTTGCTGTGAAAGCCTATCTGGCTCAGCGCTTCAAGGGAGTCAGGAAACGCCCCATGTTCCTGATTGTTTTCTTTCCATTGGTAGCGTCTTACGGCGAGCCCATGCATCAGAAAATTGCGTTGTACTTTTTCTTCTGCAAAGCTGGAGACGATGGCTGCGATCGCTGGAGCTGCGACACCGGTCACGATCCACCCAGGCGCGCCCAGTACACCAGCGCCGCGGACGTTGCGCATCAATTCCTCTTCCGATTTCTCAGCTTGGGCTATGGCTGCGTCGAGAGCCTGCGTGTCGATATCTGAAAGGCTTTGAATATGCTCGATGTAGTGGGCGATGTCATTGTATCGGGCTCGTCTTGATCCAGTCACCCACGAACGGCTGAATCCATTCGATCCGTCCCCTAGGTCATTTACAAGGTACTCGTCGAGGTTCATGAACATCGGTAGAGCCCCCGCCATTTCAGATTGGAAGGTTTCCCGCAAGGAATCGAACGCCAGCGATTCTACAGTCAATTGCTTGTTGAGGGATTCAACGGCAGAGTCGTCGAGGAAGCCTTGTTCGATCCCTTTACGGATCGAAGAGTACGCCATCCTGCGAATCGCGGAACAAACCAATTGCGATACAACAAACGGTTCGTTGCGATGAACCTCAACCATATCGAAGAGGGTTTGTACCGCAGAGATTAAACCGATCGAGTTGCGGTCGGCAATGGCGACGGCGCACTCGACATCCAGGAGCCGAGCGATACCCCGTAGCGACTGCATATGCGCAAGGTTTGTTTGGAACGAGTTCAATCGGATAGGGTATCGTACGGGAATGCGTTTCCGGCTCAACGTTTTGATTTTCTCTCTCAATGCCACAGTGTCTTTCAGAAGTCTCCGCACGGACGCTTCAGCCGGCCAGCCGTCTGGCGTCCACTCCGAATCCTCCGGGGTTTTGGGATCGAATTGCGGGACACCTTGGGCGAGCGTCACAAAGTCGGACGATACAACGAATTGGCCGGTCTCCATCCATTCCCGCGCGTCGGTAGGGTCGGTTCGATTTTGATACCACGTGTCCAAGGACTCGTTGTCGACAGGAAGTCCCGCTTGTCGCATCCGTTCGATCTCTTTTTCGACGAAGGGGCGATTGCTGTCGAAACTGGACAACCAGACTCGGTAGGCCAACCAAGGAAGGAAAATGACCGCCGCAACCGCGATGAGAATCCATGTGATGAGGGTAATTCGGTTGTTCATGAATCGTGGCGTTCCAGACAGTCGAACGGTCGGAATACAAAATGGAAATACTGGCATACTCGGTATCGCGATGCGAACGCTATCCTGCCAGGAACTCAAATCTCCTTGAAGATAGTACCGGAAAATCCTCCGTTTGGAGAAGGATTCCCGCGGGTGCCTTCGATTGACGCACTTGGGATGAATCGATACTCTCCAATCACGCAAAACCTGAGAAAATGCGTAAAATGCATGTATATCGATGCGCGGGGGGTCCCCTCCGACCCCCACTCCTATACCAACGGTTACCGAAAACATGGAACTGCTCGAGAAAATTTGGGAAGGCACCACCACCGCAGTCAACGGCGTCCTCAGCGGATTGGACCGAGGTCTGACCACGTTGTTTGGATCCGCAAACTCTCGCCAGTTAAAGCGTTACGGCGAATTGGCCAAGCAGATTGGGGAGTTGGAACCCCGATACATGGCGATGAGCGATACAGAGCTGAGGGAGCAAACGCTCAAGTTCCGAAAGCGGTTGGCGGATGGCCAAACCCTCGATGATATCCTGGTCGAGGCTTTCGCGACGTGTCGCGAAGCTGGACGGCGTTTCATGCGCATGCGGCACTACGATGTCCAATTGCTCGGGGGAATGGTCCTCAACGGTGGAAATATTGCAGAAATGATCACCGGGGAAGGAAAAACCTTGGTGGCAACCCTTCCTGCGTACCTGAACGCCCTCGAAGGACGTGGGGTTCACGTGGTCACGGTGAACGACTATTTGGCTCGACGCGATATGGAGTGGATGGCGCCGCTCTATATGGGGCTCGGCCTTACGGTCGCGAACATCCAAAGCGGGATGGAGAACAGCGAGCGTCAAAAGTCCTACTCCGCAGACATTACCTACGCAACCAACAACGAACTCGGCTTTGACTATCTCCGCGACAACATGCGGATGGCGGCGAGGGGTGACCATCGCTTCCCCAGCCACATGCAACAGGTCCAAGGTCCCTTGCACTACGCGATCATCGACGAAGTCGACAATATTTTGATCGACGAAGCGAGGACGCCGCTGATCATTTCGGGACCTGCCATGCGTGACTCTGGCAAGTACATGGATGCCGACCGCGTCGCGATGGGACTCAAGCGCGAGGAGCACTTTGTGGTCAACGAAAAGGACCATACGGTGAACTTGACCGATGCTGGGATTCGCGAAGCCGAGCGGTTGGCAGGTGTCGAAAGCTTCTATACCGTCGGCAATATGGAATGGCCTCACCTGCTCGATAACGCGCTCAAGGCCCATCATCTGTATAAGCGGGACGTCAATTACGTTAGCAAAGATGGTCAGATCATCATCGTCGACGAGTTCACCGGACGATTGATGGAAGGGCGTCAGTGGAGCGATGGCCTTCACCAAGCGGTTGAAGCCAAAGAACGGGTGCAGATCAAAGAAGAAACGCAGACACTCGCAACGATCACGCTGCAGAATTTCTTCAAGCTCTACAAAAAGCTCTCCGGTATGACCGGTACGGCGATGACCGAAGCCCAAGAGTTCAGCAAGATTTATAATTTGGGCGTCGTAGCTGTTCCGTCCAACAGGGGGCTGAAGCGTATCGAGTTCGCGGATGCGATCTATCTGACCGAGAAGGAAAAATACAGCGCCGTGGCCGATGAAATCGATCGCGTGAACAAGCATGACACGATCGAGTTTAAAGACCGCAAGCGAGGGTTTCTGGTCGGAAACATCCAATCGGAATCGGACCAAACGGTTGTGCTGAAAAAAGCGGACTCGAAGGAACTCGTTGAGGTCCCTGCGGAAGAGATCTCAACCATCGAACGGGCTGGGCGTCCCATTCTGGTCGGTACAGTTTCGATCGAAAAAAGTGAACAGCTTTCGCATCTGCTCGAGCATCGCGGCGTTAAGCACCAAGTTCTCAACGCCAAGGCTCACAAGCGGGAAGCGGAGATCATCGCTCAAGCTGGACGACTCGGGGCTGTCACGATCGCCACCAATATGGCTGGCCGCGGTACCGACATCATTCTCGGTGGTAATCCCGAAACGATGGCATGGGCCCAACTGCAGCACAAGTATGCGACACGGCTCGACGTTCCTAAAGAAGAATGGGATGCGCTTGTCAAAGAGATCGACGAGACGGAAAAAATGCGCGAGCAAGGGCTCGTTGTTCGAGACTTTGGCGGGCTGTACGTGATCGGAACGGAACGGCATGAGTCGCGACGTATCGACCTGCAATTGCGAGGCCGCTGCGGTCGGCAAGGGGACCCGGGATCGAGCCGGTTTTATTTGTCGCTCGAAGACGATTTAATGCGCATCTTTGCTGGTGATTGGGTCCGTGCGATGATGCAACGGATGGGGATGGGAAATGGGGACGCCATCGAAAGCCCCTATGTTTCCAAACGGATCTCAGGCGCTCAGAAAAAGGTCGAAGAACGGAACTTTGAAGCCCGTAAAAACCTCCTCGAATACGACGAGGTGATGGACCATCAACGCAAACGGGTATACACCTACCGCCAACAAGTCCTTGAAGGTACCAGTTGTCGCGAATTGGTGATGCAGCAGCTCCGACAACAGATCGAGAGCAACGTCGAACAGTTCTGCGATCCGATGTTCGGAGCCGAGTCGTACGCACGTTGGGCAAGCCCCCGTTTGGGAGTGCAACTCGAGCCGAAGGATTTCCGTGCGGTCGAGCCATCAGTGGCGGTAGCCTACGCAAAAGATCAAGCGGAGCGAGCGACGGAAACGCAAATCCTCGATGCGATCGATGAGAATTTACCGAGCGAAGAAGAGCAATCCGAATGGAATTGGGATGCGATGGCCAAGTGGCTCAATACGCGCTTCAACACGCACTACACCGTCGGCATGCTCAAGAAAATGGATCGCGATCGGATGGACGAAGAGTTCATCAAGAAGTCGACCGAGTACATCGAAGGAATTGATCTGAGCGAAGGGGACATTTTCCTGTCCGAGGATTACGGCATGAGGATGCTCGTCGCTTGGATGCAGAATAAGTTCGGATTGAATGTCAAACTGGACGAGCTCAAAGGACTCGAGGTCGACGCGATCAAGAAGCGGATGTTGCAGATCGCTGAAAATGCATACATCGAGCGAGAAGTGCAGTACCCATTGTTGGTCGGTTTCCATCGATTCCGTCATCAAGAATCCGCAGAGTCCTTCACCATCGATGGCGGCGCATTGGCGGATTGGGCTACCAATCGTTTCGGTGACCCAAACGTCCTGGATAAATTGCAAGCTGCCGGGGATAAGACGTACGAAGCGTTGATCGACATCAGTCGAGCGAGTGTTGATCGCGCCCAATCGGTCTGGAACAAGGTAGGGGAAAAGGTCGAATCCATCTTTGGCAAGAACCAAAAGAAGAAGCTCGGCGATTGCTTGGCAACCAATAACGGAGAGTTCCAGTCGCTGATCGAATGGATGCAGCGCGACCTTAGATGGTCCGGTGACCCCGAGGAAGTTGTCAAATGGACGCGTGACGAGTTCAAGTCCAAGATCAGCCAAGCTTTTGACGATCACTACTATCCAGAGATCCGTCGCATGGAGCGTACCGTACTATTGACGACGCTCGATTCTGCGTGGAAGGATCACTTGCTCGCTATGGATCATGTCCGCTCGAGCGTTGGTTTCCGCAGCATGGGTCAAATGGATCCAAAGGTGGAATACAAGCGCGAGGGTATGCGGCTGTTCGAACAAATGTGGCACTCGCTCGGCGAGCGAATCACCGATGTCATCTTCCGCATGGAAGCGATGGACGATGAGTTGGTTGCCAGTTCGTGGGTAGAGACCAGCGCGCGACACGACGCTTTCGATGTCACCCAAACACTGTTGGCGGAAAAGCAAGCCGACCTTGAGGCGGCCGATCGCGCTGGTGCGTCGGAATCCGAAGAGCCAGTCACAATCCGCAACCGCGGAGAGAAAGTCGGCCGCAACGATCCATGTCCGTGTGGCTCTGGCAAGAAGTTCAAGAACTGCTGCATGCGAAAGCAAGTCTGAGATCGAATGAATCATCGCGCTTTCATCGGGCTACTCCTGCTGATCATCGTCGATGGATTATCGTCGATGCAGCGCTGTTTTGGGACCGAACCCCCCAGTACTCGGATGCCCAACATCCTCATGATCGTTTCGGACGATCAAGCGTGGACCGACTATAGCTTTATGGGTCACTCCCATATACAGACCCCTCACATCGATCGGCTCGCTCGCGAGAGTATCACGTTCCGTCGTGGGTATGTCCCATCGAGCCTCTGTTGCCCAAGCCTAGCCACGATCCTGACTGGACGGTATCCGCACCAACACAAAATCACTTCCAACGATCCGCCGATGGTGCCAGGGCTTTCAGGCAAGTCGTTTCATGATTCGGAAGCTTTCCGAACTGGTCGACAACGGATGAACGAACATATGCGTGCGGTGCCTACGTTGCCGCGACTCCTCTCGGAGCATGGTTATGTTTCATTGCAAACAGGGAAGTGGTGGCAAGGCCACTATAGTGAAGGTGGATTCACTCACGGGATGACCCGTGGGCAACGCCATGGCGACGATGGCTTGAAGATCGGGCGCGAGACCATCCAACCGATCGAAGACTTCATCGATGGAGCGACGGGCGAAAAGAAACCGTGGATGGTTTGGTACGCGCCATTGCTACCCCACGATCCGCATACGCCACCCAAAGAGTATCTAGATCGCATGCGGCCGCTAGCGCCAACCGAGAATGTTGCCAAGTATTGGGCGATGGTGGAGTGGTTCGATGCGACAGTCGGACGATTGCTCGAAAGCCTGGAGCGTCGGGGATTGTCGGACGATACCATCGTGGTGTATGTGACGGACAATGGTTGGATCCAGGATCCCAAGAGCATGCGATATGCCCCGAAATCCAAGCAATCGCCGTACGACGGTGGCGTGCGAACCCCAATCATGATTCGATGGCCGGGGCATTGGCCCGCGCGCGAATGCCAAGATCTGGCTCACAGCATTGATCTGGTGCCGACACTACTGTCCGCGATCGGAGCGCCGATTCCCGAAGGATTGCAAGGAATCAATCTGGCCGATGACAAGCAGACTCATGAGCGGACCAGCGTGTATGGAGAGTGCTTCACACACAACGCCAATGATCTCGACGAACCTCGGAAGAATCTTCGTTGGCGATGGATTGTGCGAGGGGAATGGAAATTGATCGTTCCCAACGAATCGATCGAAAAGGAAAGCTCAGAGGAGTTGTATCGTCTGTCCAACGATCCGCTCGAGAATCATAATCTACGTGATGAGCAATCGGCGATTGCCCGCGACTTGCTCAGCGAATTGGACCAGTGGTGGAAATAGCCGGCGTCGCCTCTGCCCGCTTGCCCCGCAATTTTTGTTTCGCTCGATGAGTCCCTATTCTGTATTTCCTGCCCACCCTTCACTTTGGCTGCAATTGGATTCTCGATGCTCGTCATCGCGCTGAAAATGTTGTTTTATGATCGGGCAAAGTATCTGGGTTTGGTGCTCGGCGTTGCGTTCTCAACCTTGCTCATCAATCAGCAAGTCGGCATCTTCCTCGGCTTGATCGCCAGGGCGGGTGCGATCGTTTCAGATGTTCCAGAGGCGAACATCTGGGTCATGGATCGAGGAGTAAAGAATCTCGATACGATTTTTCCGTTGCGTGATACGGAGTTGGGACGTGTACGAGGTGTGCCTGGTGTCGAATGGGCCGTACCTCTATTCAAGGCCAATGCAACGGTTCGGACAGCCAAGGGGGATTTGGAATCGTCGATCTTGATCGGTGTCGACGACAGTTCGTTGATCGGAGTGCCACCCAAAGTGGTCATGGGAGATATCGAGGATTTGCGTCGACCAGACGCTGTCGCGGTGAGTCAGGATGGGTTTACCAAAGTGTGGCGCTACGAACCGCTTGCGCTCAATAAGACAGTCGAACTCAACGATCGTCGTGCGGTCGTGGTGGCGATTGTAAAGGACTCGCCAAAGTTTACGTCCGCCATCACATTTTTTACGCGGTACTCGCAAGCCCTTCAGTACACCAACAATGGAAGAAATCAAATGTCGTTTGTGGTGGCCAGATCTGTCCCCGATCGAACCCCAGACGATGTTGCTGCCGCGATCGAAGAGCGAACTGGTTTGCAAGCCTTGAGCGCGGAGGCATTTCGCGACAAAGCGATCCAATACGTCATCGACAACACGGGGATACCGGTTAGTTTCGGCACCGTAGTGGGACTAGGTGTGATCGTTGGTGTCTGTGTGGCGGGACTGATGTTCAATCTGTTCGTCCTGGAGAATCTTAAGCAGTTTGCGGTCCTCAAGGCCATCGGTACAAAGAACTCGCGACTGATCGGAATGGTCTTCTTGCAGGCACTGGTGGTAGGTTTTGTCGGTTACAGTATCGGGTTGTTTGGAGCATCGTGCTTCTTTGAGTTCGCTGGCAAAAACAACCCGAACTTCACGGGTTTCTACCTGCCGTCCCGCGTCGCGATCGCGTCGGGTGCTGTGGCGGCGATCATCATTTTGATCGCGGCATTGATCGCGTTGCGGCGGTTGCTGTTCGTCGACCCAGCGATTGTGTTTCGAGGTTGATACTGTGTTCCGTGGATTCCATATGCGGTATACAGCCAGATCATGAATAGCCACTCATCGATGAACCCTGAAGTGCCCCCCAACCATGGGCAGCTTGATCCCGCGAGGATTTCCATCTCGTGCCGTGGGATCGTAAAGGAGTTCGGGGAGGGACAAGCCAAGGTGACGGTCCTCCATGGGGTTGATATCGATTTCCCTAAAGGTGCTACCAGTTTTCTGGTCGGGCCGAGCGGGTGTGGAAAAACGACTTTGATCTCGGTGATCGCAGGGTTACTGACATCGACGTCAGGTCGCGTAAGTATCTTGGGACAAGAGCTCACCGCAATGCGGGGTTCAAAACTTGTCGAGTTTCGGGCCAAGCATCTCGGTTTTATCTTCCAACAATTCAATTTGATCCCGGCTCTCACGGCGGCTGAGAATGCTGCGGTCTCGTTGGTGGTGCGAGGTTGGACATTGGCCAGCGCGAAACGGGAAAGCAACCGATTGCTCGATCGACTTGGGATGGGAGTGAATCGAAACAAGTATCCAAATCAGCTGTCTGGTGGACAGCAACAGCGGATTGCGATCGCACGTTCCTTGGTCCATGATCCAGACATCGTCATCTGCGATGAGCCGACGGCATCTCTCGATGCGGAGACAGGACGCGAGGTTATGATTCTCCTGAAAGAGGTTGCATCGTCGAGCGAGCGAGCGGTGATTGTCGTCACGCACGATAATCGTATCTTCTCGTTTGCGGATTGCATTGCGACGATGTCTGATGGGAAAATTGAGCGTTTTGAATCTTTAACGAGGAATTGATTCGATGCGATCTGTAGTGATAATCGTTCGAGCCTCTTTGGGAATGCACCGATGAATCGAATCCTAAAAAACGTTATCTCGATCGCTACCGTGTTAGCGGCTATTCTGATGTTTACCGTCGCGATTTCGTTCATCAAAAAGAATACTCCGCAAGAGTCAACTACGGAGATTCGAAACTTTCCACCAACGGCACCGGGCACTGTGCTTGCGGTAAAGCGAATGAAAGACAAAGCTTCGATCGGTGGAGTCGGTATCGCTGAACCCGTGGGAGAGGCGACGGTTATCGGATCGCAATTACCGGGAGTGGTCGAGGAAGTATTGGTATCCCCAGGAATGACCGTTCAAAAAGGAACTGTTCTTCTCCGCTTGGATCGTCGATCCGCGGCTGCTGACGTAGGTGTCGCCGAAGCCGACTTGGCCGGACAGCGTGCAAAGTTTGAAGAGCTTCAAGCGCAAGTCCAGATGCTGCAAGCGCGGGTCGAAGCAGCCATGGCGACCTACCAGCAATCGGTTTCGAGCGAGCAATTTAGCAAGAGGGATTACGATCGTGCTCAATCCGTCCGGCAGTCGAGCGCCTACTCCGAAGAGGAAGTCGACGATCGCAGAATGAAGTTTGAGATCGCGCAAGCCAAATCCAAAGAGTCCGAAGCGCTGGTGCGCGAGGCTCAGGCGAAACTGGACATGATCGCAGGACGCCCTGTCGCTGCGAGCATCGAAGTGCAGCGCGCTGCGGTTGTGCAGGCCGAAGCAAATCTCCAGCGGGCAAAGACAAACTTGGACCTGCGAACCATCATCGCACCGAGCCATGGTACCGTACTGAGTGTGAAGATCAGGGCGGGCGAGTTTATCCCAGCATCGATACTTCCAAATCCACTGATTACCTTGGGGGTGATCGACCCCCTCCACTTGCGGGTCGATATCGACGAGTCAGAGATACCGAGGTTTAGCCCGACAGCGAAAGCATTTGCTAGCGTACGAGGGCGCCCTGAAGTGCAAGTTCCGATTGAGTATGTGCGCACCGAACCATTGGTCATTCCCAAGCGGTCTCTTACCGGTAGCGTCAGCGAGCGGGTCGATACACGAGTCATGCAAGTCATTTATTCGGTCGATCCCAAGGTTCTTGGCGCCGCGGTTGGGCAGCAGGTGGATGTCTATATTGTTGACGAAAATGGTGCCCCCTAGGCTAAACCGACGTGGTATCCCTGAGGGACGATGGCTAGACTAATAGCATGATGTGTTCCTGTCGCCCTCGAAACCTATTCTCAGTAGGAAACCTGTTTTCAGTAGTTCGACCGCTACTCATCCTGACTTTGCTCTTTGGTCAGATTGTAGGTGGCCGTTCGTGCTGTTGTTTTTCCAGTGAGATCATCTGCTGGTTGGGAGATTCTTTGTGTTACGGCAATGCCTTACAATTCAAGGCATTAGCTTGTGCAACCGACGCGAGGCCATGCGATTCGAGTTCCGCTCCGGATGTAGCGAGATATGACTCAGGATCGAGTCTGCCGGGGCGTTGTCCCAAGTGCATTGGCCGACAGATGGTGGCGGAACCCAAAAATGCAGGAACGGCGAAGTCTGTGCGTGGCACACCCGCAATCGGCACGGTGAAAACATGCCAATGCCCATCGCACAAGGTTTCTGCGACGGTGCCACCGACCGAGTCCTCGTTGGATCTGAGTGTGCAGGCATGGGTTCCACGTCCGTGGAAGCTGGAAGTAGATGTTGCCTTGGAAAGTCGGGAACACCGGGCATCGCAAACAGAAATTGCGACGTGTACCTCATGGCAGGCTCGCGCCTGCATCTGGCGCATTTGATGCATATTCTCTGAGTGGATTGAGACTCTTCCTCCACACTGATTTCTAAAGAGTCGCTGACTTCAATCGAGTTGCAACGCTTGCGATTCGCTTCGATGTTCGATGATTGCCATGCGATGGTCGAACGTATCGCTTACTTTACTTGCTAAGTACTTGGTGCAATGAGGTCCATAATCATGCGATCGAACCATGGGTATCTTTTGAAATTTACGATGCTACTCGTAACCACAAGCGGTTTGGGGTGCCGCGATCAATCCAGTCGAGACCGGCAGGATGGAGCGACTGGTACCGAAACGCACAGCGAGGGGAGCGATTCCAAGACCACTCATACAGCAGGGCGAACTGAGACTTCAGGGGGGGAACACGAGCACCAGCAGGGTGCGCACGGTGGGATTATGGTCTCACTCGGTCAGGATAGTTACCACGTGGAAGCGGTACTGGGATCCGACAACAAGGTGCGTCTGTATATGCTCGGACGGGATGAAACCAGGGTGATCGATATACCTGCTGGCACTCTCAAGGGATTTGTGCAACTTGAAGGGGATGTTCAAGCCGACTCCATCGAGTTCCAGCCTGAGCCTCAAGACGGTGATGCCGAGGGAAGAACTTCGTGCTTTACCGGTTCACTACCGGATCGGATGCTCGGTCGAGATCTCATGGTCACAATTCCGAACGTCGCGATCGACGGTGAACGATTTCGACTTTCCTTCCAAACACACTCGGCAGACCATTCCGATTCCGAGATGCCATCCAAAGCAACCGATGATGAGGAGGAAGTTCTTTATACTCGTCCGGGAGGGGTGTACACCCAAGCGGACATCGCGGCCAACGGCAACCAAACTCCCGGTCAAAGGTATCGCGGGATACGGTCTAAGCATGATCGGAACCCGAAACCTGGTGACCGGATTTGCCCAGTGACCAAGACGAAAGCGAATCCCCAATTCGAGTGGACGGTCGGTGGCAAGAAATACACCTTCTGTTGTCCGCCGTGCATCGACGAATTTGTGCGCAATGCGAAGGAGAGCACGACACCTCTACCGGAACCGGACGCCTTCACGCAGCAGGAGGAAGGGCGATGATGCATTGTTCCCGTTTCTTTCGGGTATCGCTCGGTATCGTGTGGTTATCCGTTTCATGTCCCGGATTGGCGCACGAGGGGCATGAACCCTTGCCGACCAAGGGTGCAAGCGTGGACGCGAAACGCGGCACCGTTCAGTTGGCTGCTTTATCGCGAGTTTTGCTGGATGTCCGAACCTTGGAGGTTAAGCAGATGCAGCATGTGCAGCGCAGTTTAGCGTTCACGACGATTGAATCTCCTTGGAATCAGGAAGGGTGGGCTTCGCCGCGGCTATCCGGAAGGTTGGTGCAGATCTACGTTCGATCGGGAGAAAAGGTTGCTCTGGGTCAGGTTTTGGCGGAGCTCGAAAGTCGTGAATTAGAGGAGTTGTATTTCGACTATCAAGGAGCATTGCGGCGGTTGGAAAATCAGCAGCGTGTATTGGAGTTGTTGCAGCCTTCGGTTCGGAGCGGCGCGGTCCCTGAGTTGAGAGTGATTGAAGCGGAGAGCGGAATCAAACAAGTTGAAAACGAACTCTGGGTGCTGAGATCGAAAGCCTCTGCATTGAACGCCTTATGGAACGATACGGACGGAAATAAAGTGGCAGCGTCCAATACTGCGGGGGGTGTAGTGCCAGTAAAGCCGCAGATTCTCCGCGTATTAGCACCGATTTCCGGGACAGTACTCCAGCAGGATGCGGTCTTAGGTCAGTTCGTCGATCCGAGTAACCATTTATTCACAATCATCGATAACTCGAGCGTGTGGGCGAGACTCCACATGATGGAAAAAGATGTTGGACGGGTTGCTATTCAAAGTCGTGCGAATGTCTTCTTGAATGGGTTTCCCGATCAGAGTTTCCCAACGCGCGTTGATAAGATTTCTTACGGCATCGATTCCGTAACCCAGCAATTCTCCGCGTGGTGCCGTGTCGAGAATAAAGATCGAGATACATTCGTGTTACCAGGGATGACTGGGCAGTCGTACGTTGAGACGAGGGAATCGGCGGCTCGATTGAGTGTGCCGCGATCTGCGGTTTGGAGCGACGGTATCGCCCATTATGTGTTTGTGGAAACGGCGGCGACCAAGCAAGGATCGGAATATGAAAAGCGATTGGTTTGGGTCGACGATCAGCGATTTGCATACACAGCCGACGGACATTCACACCTGCTCGACACAACAGCGAAAACCGAAGAGAGCGAGTACATCGAACTTTTAGCGGGAGGGATTTTTTCCGGGGACCGTTTGGTGGTCCAAGGGGCGCATGAGATGTCGAGTCTCTTAAATCGTCAAGTTTTAGTGTTGGACGATGCTTTATCGAAGAATTTAGAGATCGAATATCAGAACGTCGACGAGCGAGCCATCGATCGTGTGGTGAATGTCGATGCTATTGTCGAGTTGCCACCGATGCAACGAACACGCGTAGCTACACAAATGCAAGGATCCGTCAGCAAGGTTCTTGTGGATCGAAGCGAGCAGGTTCGAGCGGGACAAGTGCTGGCAGAGATATCAAGTTTCGAGGCGGTGACGTTGCAATTGGAATTTGTGAAAACAGTACTCGATTTGGAATTGCAGTCGAACACGTACCGTCGATTGGAGACTGCTGGTGGAACGATATCACCACGTACTTTGCTGGAACTGAAGGCAAAGATCGAGAGTCTACAGTTGCGGCAAGAGACTTTATACCGGCAATTGCAGTTGATTGGATTCGATGATGATGCGGTTCGCACGATGCTGGTCGATCGCAAGATCTGGGATACCATCCCACTCCGTTCCCCAATCGATGGTGTCGTGGTGGACTTCCTCGGGACGCCAGGGAGGGTTGTCCGAGCCGGCGAGGATCTATTTCAAATCCACGATTTGAGAAATTTTTTGGTACAAGTTTACGTTGCCACGCGAGATATTTCGTCGGTCCGTGTGGAGCAAAGAGCACGGATCCGCTTGAATGCATACCCGTTAAAGGAGTTCGAAGGAAAAGTTGTAGGGATAAGTCCTTCGATCGATAACCATTCTGGGATTCAGTCGGTTTGGTTGGCCATTCAAGGAGCCGAAGAGTTGGAATTAAGGGATCGAATGCTCGGACGGGCCTCGATCGTCATCGGATCCAGTGAGCCTCGGGTGGTTTTGCCAAAGACGGCGATTGTGCAAGACGGCCTGCGAAGCTTTGCGTTTGTTCGACAACCCAATGGTGAGGTCGAAAGACGCAAGGTGGATATTGAACCGGGAGACGACCGTTTTGTTTATGTGAGACGAGGTGTCTCTCTAGGAGAATCAGTCGCTGTTTCTCGGGTTTCCGCATTACAAACCGCATACGCATCGGTGAGGTAGATCCAGGCAAATGCTCAACAAGATTATCTCTTTCTCGTTGCACAATCGGTGGCTCGTAGCGTTGGTCTCCATCGTTGCTACCGTCTATGGCCTCAATTTATTGCGAAGCGCGAGCGTCGATGTTTTTCCGGATTTGAACCGCCCAACGGTGACGGTTATGACCGAGGCGCCGGGGTTGGCGCCGGAAGAAGTCGAATCGCTGGTAACACGCCCCATTGAATTGGTTATGAATGGGGCCTTGGGAGTGCAGAGAGTCCGATCTTCTTCGGCGCTCGGATTGTCGATTGTTTGGGTTGAGTTCGATTGGGGGACCGATGTCCTCGTCGATCGTCAAATTGTTGCAGAAAAACTGCAACTGGCCCGAAACAGAGTTCCCTCGGCATTCAATCCGGTGATGGCTCCAGTTTCCTCCATCATGGGTGAAATCCTATTGATTGGATTGCGATCGACAAAGGAAGTCCGAGACGAAAGCGAAGCTCAATCGGTTTCGATGGAGTTGAGGAACCTCGGGGAATTCACGCTGCGCAATCGATTGTTAGCGCTGAAGGGGATCTCTCAATTCACCGTGATGGGTGGGGTATTAAAGCAGTATCAAGTCATCACCTCACCACAGCGTTTGTTGGCTCACAATGTCACACTGCAACAATTGACAGATGCTGCGGTGAAAACCAACGCGCTAGCTGGTGGTGGAGTGATGCTTCGCAATCCTCGGGAATCCGTGATACGAATCCAGGGGCAGTCATTGACATTGGATCAGATCGGATCAAGCCCTGTTCAGTGGCGGGAACCGGTCCCTATCCGTATCCGCGATGTCGCCGATGTGCGATTCGGAGGTCCGATACGGCGTGGGGATGGTGCGTCATGGCAACGCGATACCCTCGCGCCTTCGGGTTCAGAACCCGAAGGCGCGAGGGCATCGTTCGTGGGTGGCAATGCAGTGATCTTGGCCATCCAAAAGCAACCCAAAGCCGACACGATTTCATTGGATCGACAGATTACCGCTTTGCTCGAGGAAATGAAGAATGAACTTCCTCCTGATGTCACCATCGATATGGATATTTTTAGGCAATCACGATTCATCCACACGGCCGTTGAAAACGTGATGGAGTCGGTACGCGATGGAGCGATCTGGGTGGTCGTGGTACTTTTTCTACTGTTGGGAAGCTTCCGCAGCAGCGTCAGTTCCTTGGTCTCGATGCCGGTCAGTATTTTGTTGACTTTTATCGTTTTCTATTGGTTCGGATTGGGGATCAATACGATGTCCCTCGGAGGAATCGCGGTCGCCATCGGGGATTTGGTGGATGATTCGATCGTGGATATCGAAAACATCTATCGTCGATTGAAAGAGAACCAACAAAAGAGCATTGAAGATCGGAAGCCTATTTGGGACGTGGTATATGCAGCATCGTGCGAGGTCCGGAATTCGATTGTCTATGCAACCGCGATTGTAGTAGTAGTGATATTTCCACTCTTTTTCTTATCAGGGCTCGAAGGGCGTTTGTTTGCACCACTCGGACTGTCCTACTTGATTGCTCTTTCATGTTCGCTTTTCGTATCGTTGACATTGACCCCGGTATTGGGCTTTTGGTTGTTGCCTCATGGGCGGTTGCTAGGCCATCAATCCGAACCCTTTCTGGCTCGATGGGCCAAGGCTTTTGTGA
>VGZN01000003.1 GCA_016872635.1 Planctomycetota bacterium
AAGATCGGATGCCGGAGGACGAACATCTCGGGGATAACTGGTTTTGGGAGGGGCGGGTCGGGCCCTCTGGCAGGATTTGGCACGCAGGGCTGGCAGGTTTAGGCTAGCGGCAGCCTACTGCAACTTAAGGGGGAAATCACGGATTCCAGGGGTGGGGCGCGGGATGGTATCGCGAGTTTTGGCCAAAATGATGGCCGGCATTCGAGGGTTCTGGCGGGTGTCGGTGCGGGCTGGTTGCCTGGTTCTGCTCCTGAGCGTGGTTGCGACCATCCCGATCCTTCAATTTGCAAGTCTCGGTTACATGCTGGAGTCTGCCAGTCGAATTTCTCGAGGGTTGCCACTTCGTTCTTGCTTTCCAGGGAGTGAAACTGCGAGAAGGATTGTCCTCGTCGGTTTTTTTCTTGCCATTTCTTGGTTACCAGTCTGGCTCGTGACCGATTGGGGGTACAGCGCCGAACTCATGGATCCAGGATCCGTCTTTGCGCTGCGGATTCGGATCGGCGCGAGGTTGCTAGCCGTCTTATGGATCGTATGGTCGGGCTGGGCCATCTTCCGCGGGGGACGCTGGTATCACTTCTTGTGGCCGGCACCGAAACGGTTTGTTACGACTATCTTTCAACCGGACGCGTGGCGACAACTCGAGGATCGGTTGTGGAATTTGGTTGTTTCGCTGCGAGTTGCGTATCTGATGAAGATGGGGTTCTATGCATCGATCGGCGCATTGATTTGGTTACTAATACCTGCCGCCTTGATCATCGTCGCCCTCAATGGAGGTGCTGACAGGCCGAGCGATGGATCCAATCCGGAGGGTGTACTTGGATTGATTGGTCTCGTCGGTGCGATCAGCATGTGGTGGGTGCTCCAAAAATTGCCTTTCCTCCAAATCCATATGGTGAACGAAGGCAAGTTACGGTCTATTTTGGATCGTACCGCGATTCGAAATGCGTTTCGGCGGGCTCCATGGGCCTTCAGCACGGCGATCGTGGTTCTGGTCCTCTTATCAATTCCCCTCTACCCCCTCAGGATTGAACTGATCCCATCTCAGCTTCGATGGGCGCTCGCTCTGTTTTTCGTTCTCCTTATGTTTCCGACCAAACTTCTAGCTGGTTGGGCGCTTCGACGAAGCAACAATCGCACCAAGCCGGTTCATTGGTTTTGGCGTTGGATAGCATGGATTCCGATGGTCGGTTCGATCGCCATTTATGTCGGAGTTTTGTACCTTGCGAAATTTGCGCTGTGGGAAGGAGCAGCGAGTATCCTGCTGCAGCATGCATTCCTTCCACCTGTCCCTTTCTATCTGCGATAGGTCAAGTCAGGTTTTACGATGGACGAGTTAGGATCTTCATCCTTGCTTTTGGTATTAACGTATGAAAATTCGCTGGATGAGGTGAGCCGCGATCAGTCGCATGCGGTTGAGACGCAGCAACGCATTTCGGATCAATTGGCGGATAGGCATTATCGGAAGTGCGGACGCCTTTTGAATATCCTCCGGGCCATGAGGCCAATCGCGAATGCGTTCGACGTAGCTTTCGACCCAGGATGTACCATTAGGAAAAAGGGTAACTCGTTCGAGCCATCGCTCGGGGATTCCTTGTATGCCATGCTGAATTCCACATAAACAGCCTGCGATCGATGCCGTATGAGAAGTGTTGCCGCCCAGTCGGAGAATCTGCGTGATACACCGTTCGTAGCTCTCTGTATTCCTCGCCCATGCATAGATCGCGATCAACGCGCTATCGACCATATTGCCGGTCAATCCGTTTGGATAACCAAGGGCAGCAGCAGCATGGGTAACCGAGCGACGCTTTTTTAGAAAGCCATCGAGCATTTTCAAACGGTCGGCGATGCTTTCGTTCTTCGTCGCTTCCATGAGCATCGGGAATACTTCTTGATTCGAAATCGCATAGCGAGTCCGATCCATTTGAGCCTTCTGCGCGGCGATTGCGACGAGCGTCGCAGCTTGGCATACATCGTCATCGCGACTTGCAAGCAGACTCGATCGTTGAATCCATCGTAATGCAGAGTCATTGTGGCCTTGGAGCACAACACTTAACAAGCTGGCTCGGACCATTGGGTCGTTACCATAAGATGCGATCAAATGCTTCTTCGACTGGGTAGCGATGCGGAAGAGCCAGGAAGCGATGGAACGGACTGGTTGGGAGAGACGGTACCACTTTAAGCGATGACGCAACGCATCGGCAAAATCGTCTACGTTCGCGCGCGAGCGTAATACCGACTGGATTGCCATGAGTTGAGAGTGCGTTCGATGGTTAGGCCAGGCACGCTGTGGAAGTCGAAATTTTCTGGACCGTCGCAGGCGTGCGATCGCTGTTCGGCGGTTCAAGGTGCGATGGACTTGGCCGAGGGATTCCGCCGTGGCACCTCCCAGGAGGACTCCGGCGATAGCTTGTTCGCGGCGGGCTGTTGGGATAACGGTGGACCACGAGATCGGAGACTCACCCGGGCTGCGCGCTTGATCGCGCGTCGAGAGAATGGGGCCTTGCGAGATTCGGGGGTGCGATTCTGGGGGTGACATTGGAATCGGTAGTCGTCGGTTTATATCTAGGGCGTTATATCGTGGGCGTTCAGAGTGAGCTTTTCTTGAAAGCTTGTCCAGGGATGCAGGATTGTCAGGTCCGCCATGGATCAAAATCGTCACGGAGTTGCCTCGAGTCCGCTAGAACTAGCGTACGCGCAACCGGACTCAATCCGAAGTAAATCCACCCAACATGTTGCTGCCAGGTCGGGCGTGATGCGTCATGACCGCTACAATTGGTGCAAATGGCAAAAGTCGACGAGTGGGTGCGTTCCGTTGAGTTTGGCAGAGATTCAGGCAAGCGATCCTGTTATACTCTACCAAAAAACCGTCGATCTCCTCTCGTTCCATCTCAAGTAAAAAACATCTGAGGTTGCCATGCGTTCTCTAGACTCACGCCGTCGGTTTTTGGTCCAAGCGATATCCGGAAGCGGTGTTGGATTGTGGATGGCTCGTACGGCATGGGGGAATTTCATTCCGCCCACAGCAGCCCAAACTAAAGGTCCGTTCTACCCTATCCCGGAGATTGAAAAACAAAAGTATTTCGATGCCGATCTAACGCGATTAGACGCCAATTCTCCGGTCGCCGATGGAGAACAAATCGCAGTTCGAGGGATCGTTTTGGATATGGATGAAAAACCCCTCGATAAAGCGATCGTAGAGGTGTGGCAGGCATGCGCGTCGGGTCGGTACAACCATCCCCAAGACCGCAACGATCGTCCGATGGATCCTAACTTTCAATACTGGGCGCGGTTGATTACAGGTCCCGATGGGACGTTTTCGATCCGAACTATCCAGCCTGGAAAGTACCCTGGTCGTACACCTCACTTGCATTATCGGATCGCAGCTCCGAACCGGAGTGAGCTAGTAACACAGATGTACTTCGAGGCGAACCAAGAGTTGAATCGCAAGGATGGTATCTATATGGATCTCAAGCCCGAGCAGCGAGCAGCGGTGACGATCGGATCGGCCAAAAAACCGATCGCGGAGAAGGATCCCAACAGTGAACAGTTGCCCACGGGCGAGTTTCGCATCGTGTTAGGACCTCTTAGCGATACGAAATCAACCCAGCCCATGTAGGAGATCTGGACGGGCATCCGAAACGGTCCTGCTTGCAAACCCATATCCTAGGATTAGGAAGATTCGATTTGCATTAGCCATTTTCTAATACCCATTGCGCGGCAAAGCAATTCAGTTCTGCCGCATTGGCTAAATGAAGCTTGATCTTTAATTTCTCGCGGTACGTATCGATGGTGTGTACGCTGAGAAGTAGCTTTTTAGCGAAAGCGCCCGTCGTATTGCCTTGTCCGATCAAAGCGAGCACTTCCAATTCTCGATCCGACAAATTTGCTACGGGGGATTTGCCCGGTTCGACGACGCCCCCGATATGGCTTTTGAGAATCCGGTCGGTCATCTCCGGGCTCAAATACGATTTTCCATCTAGCACCGTTCGGATCGCGTTGATCAATGTCTCGCGTGCCGTCTGTTTATTGAGGTACCCCATCGCTCCTGCTTGCAATGACCGTTCGGCGTACACAGTTTCGTCATACATCGAGATGACAAGTATCTTTGTCGTCGAGTTGCGTTCGCGAAGACGTTTGATGAGATCAATCCCATGCCCGGTTTTGAGTGATATGTCAACAATCACCAAGTAAGGACAGAGTTCGCTGATCAGTCGCAGAGCCCGTTCGACATCGTCTGCTTCCCCGCATACGTCAAGACCAGGTTCGTGAGATATCTGCGTTGACATTCCATCGCGCATCATGGGATGGTCGTCAACAATAAAGATCCTTGCTTTCGGTGAGTGATTACTTGTGTTTTTGGGTGTGCCATTCTTCATTATGCATTCCTCCTCGAAAGACTTTGCAGGTCAACAAAGTTCCTCCATTTTCAACAGGCTCAATACTCAATTTGCCACCGATGATTCCAGCGCGATACTGCATGGTCCTGAGTCCCATCTGCATCTTTGCTTTCTGTGGATCAAAACCGCAACCGTCGTCGGCAACTCGGAGTATGAGATGGTCGTCTTCGGACCCCATTTCAATAGGGATGTGCTCGGGGACAGCGTGTTTTAACGCATTGGTGACGGCTTCTTGGGCGATTCGATAAAGATGGGTAGCGGTGCTACTGTCGGATATGATGATCGGGTTTTCGCATTTAAACGCGCAGTGAACATTTTTTAGGTTGTCTGTCCTCGCTGCTAATTCGCGAAGTGAATCCATGAAACCGGTAGAATCGAGTCTGGTCGAAACCAAACCCTTCGAAATATCTCGTATTTCTTGGTGCGTACGCGTCAAACCAGCGAGTATCTTGAGGGCCAGATCCTTCATTGGTTCGGCCAAGCCCGTTGGAATAGATGATGGATCCCTCGTAAGGTGATTGAGAAGAGTTTGTGCCAGCATGCCGACACCTGCTAGTTCTTGCTGGACGCTGTCGTGAAGGTCTTGCCCGATGCGATGTTGCTCATCGTCGGCGATGGGCAAAATATCACGTTGTAAATTCCTGCGATCGCTGATATCCCGGATGATACCTGTAAACAGTCCTAATTTCCCAACTTCACTAACCGCCAGGTCGATCGGAAAAATCGAGCCATCTTTTCGTTTGCCCATCACTTCGCGACCGATTCCGATGATCTTTGCCTCACCAGTCTGAAGGTATCGCTTCAAGTACTCCCCATGTTCATGGCTATAAGGGGATGGCATGAGAATACTCACATTTTGGCCGACCAATTCGTTGGGACCGTATCCAAATATGCGCTCGGTTGAGGGATTCGCAGAGACGATGAGCCCGCGTTGATCAATAGTGACGATCGCATCGGAGGCAGTGTTAAGGATCGCTCGTAATTGAGCTTCCCGCTCGTTAATGCATGCTCGGCGCATTGACTATCGCCGATATCAACCCTATTCGCGTTGCCCGCATGAGCATTGCAGACAGGCGGAGGAGAAGTGTGTTCGTCTGGGCGCATGGAGCACTCGAAGGCTTACGCTATCGATTGATGACTTGTACAAATCCCGTTCATACACACGATGAATTGAGTTACTGATTGTATCTGTTTTGCAATGAAGACGCGAGCAGTCCGTGTAGGGGTTGAGCACGCTGGTGATGCGCACGCGTGCAAAGTCTTATGGTACAACGATGGGACTGTAGAAGGGATCAACCGAGTTTCAGGATGGTGGGGTGCCGTTCCGTCGCATTGCCGTTCACGGAGAATCAATCACCGGAAAAGCTTAGGTGCGAACTCCTTGAGGTACTCGCGCCAAACGATCCAGGTATGCGCACCCTTCTCTTCGAGATACTCAACGTTGAATTGGTGACGGCGGAACATTTCCACTGTGGCTTGGGACGTTTTCACGAGGAAATCATCTTTGCCAGTCGCGAACCAGAAGACTTTAAGATCTTTCTTGATTTCGGCATCGTCAAGAATCGTCTCGTGCTGCTCCTCGTACGATGGACCTTGAGGCGCAGGAGCATTGGGAGACAGGATAATTCCAAAGACACCAGAGCTGAATACACCGAGGTAAGCGAACTTATGAAGGTTGGGAATCGCGATGTTCAATGTTTGCGCGTTACCCATCGATAAGCCGGCCATGGCGCGACTGGACCGATCGGTTTTGACGCGATAGTTGGACTCCACGTAGGGCATCAAGTCCTCGGTAAAGTCCTGAGCAAATTCGTCAGGACCGCTTCCGCCGAAGCGAAATGGACCTGCGTGCCCTGCTGGCATGACGACGATCATCGGCACCGCCTTTCCCGAGGCGATCGAATTATCCAGGATCATCCCGGCTCGACCTACAGTGGTCCATGAGTCGTCGCAATCACCGGCTCCGTGCAGCAGATGGAATACTGGAAAAACCCCTTCTCCTTTCTGGTAACCAGGCGGAGTGTAGACATGCATTCGTCGGAAACGTTTGAGCGACGTTGAGTAGTAGGTGATTTCCTCGATGGCGCCATGAGGGACACTGGTCGTATCCATCCACTCGGCACCTGGAACACTCACCATACTCCAAACATTGCCGACCGATTCACTGGTCGAGGGATTTCGAGGATCAATGACGGTGACACCATCGACATTGAAGTTGTACCGGTAGTAGCCTGGCGCAATCTCGATAGAAGCTTCCCAGATACCTTGCTCGCCTTTGGTCAACTCGATACCTCGACCAACAGCTGGGATATCGGAACCAGTGAGTTGAACCTTCTTTGCATCAGGAGCAAGAAGCCTAAAGGCAACACGACCCTCAAATACTTCTGGGGACACAACCCGCGGTCCTTGCTGAAATTGTGCTTGGGTCGAAGCGGTGAGACCGAGGAATAGTGTAATTACGCCTAGAATTCGAGTAGATTGCGCGCGTAAGCCATTGAAGAGGTGCGTATCATCTATGTCCAATAACGGAATAGGTGTTATCTGGTCGTAATGCTCCACCACCATGGATGGTAAGGGAAGGGCTAGGTCGAGTCGCGTACCTCCTCCGGATTGTATGCGATCCGGTGTGATTCCGTATCGCCTCGAAATCCTGAAAAACTCGTTATAGATCGTCCGGCAAACTGGATCGGAGAATCGGGCCTGAAAATAGTGTTTACGGTAGACCATCGACCAATCGCTGATGCTCGCAAAATGCCTTCTGCGTTTTAATTAGCCAACGGTGTTATCGGGAAGTGGGTTACGCCGGGGAATGTCGCGATGACCGAGCGACCGATCCATTCCATGGCGTGTGTCCACATCATATTCTCATCGGCAAACACTAACTGTGGAATGGCGGGCATCACGTGCCACTCGCCCGCGACGATCTCCTGTTCGAGTTGCGATTTGCTCCAAGTCGCATGTCCGATAAACCAACGCAAATACTCCGGCGTGAGCGACGCCAGCTTCTTCAATGTATCGGCTTGAGCGGACATATAAACGCCGTGGTCATTACCACCTTCGGCAAGGGTTGAATCGTTGTGCAATGCAACGATCGGGCCGTTTTGAGGCCCACCGAAATTGAAGTGGAATGAGGGCAGTTGAGCGAAATCGACTCCTTGGGATTCTCGGCTGCCCAACAATGCTCCGAAGACCGATTTAGGGTCGATAGCCATCGGCCGATTCAGCATGATGCCTACGGTCGATTCGTCGCTGTGCTCAACAATCAAGCAGACCGCGTTGGCAAAGAGAGGATCCTTCACCGAAGGTGCTGCGGCGAGAATACAACCCGCCAACGAAACCCGCTCCAATGTATCGCTCTGGATCGTTTTGGAAGTTATCCTACTCATATCGGCAAAACCCGCAAAAGACGACTCTCGACAACACTCAAATTGACAGCCAACGGCTGAAACCCGGCGATTACAGTGCAATTGGCGTGCCAATAATCAGGACGTACATTGGGACGAGAAGGTTCGCTTCTCGATTTCGCTAGGTTCGCTTGGGGGGTGGTTGCTCGTGATTTCTCGAGTTAGTTTTTTGAAGGTGCGACGGGAGTTCGATCCTTGGGCCATTTGAGCCACACGAGGAATCCAGCTACAGCGGTTGCCGCGATCAGAACCCATGTCCATTCGGTTCGCTTGCCGATCTCTTCCGCAATCGGCTTGGCGATCTGGGTACTCGCGACCTCTGCGACTTGGATTGCACCATCCAGGAAAGGCTCAGGGTTCGCAACAAAGGCGGCGAGCGTGGTTCCGGTGAGCAAGGCGAGTTTGTTTCGCCAAACGAAGTCCATCGCGCGATCTCCGTATTTACCGATGATCGCCAACACATCGGTGTTGGTCGCGAGAGAACGAGTACTCGGGTCTTCAGCGAGAATTGCGAGGCGGCGTCCCCCTTGTGCAGACAATCGATTCAACGCTGCGACCGATGGTTTTCCCGACTGTGCCAAAACGTTCTCAGCGATTGTCCCGTGACGCATCAGAGACACTCCAGCGTCGTCTCCCAAGTTCGCGATCAGGCTTCGCCGAGCTGGATTCTGGACAGCCCAAAGAGCATCGTCCCCATGACGTGCAAGCATGCGAGCGACCACGACGGATTCTTCGCCAGCTTCCTCTAATAAAGTCACAGCGCGGGGGCCGACACGAGTGATCGCTTCACTCCCCTCTGTCCCAAATTTAGCCAACAATGGCTGTAACCGCGTGGCCAAGCGGTCTGCGCCTTCTTCAGCCACTTCTTTGGTGAACTTCTTCGAAATCTGTTCGACCAACTCGCGAGCCACCGTGATTTTGCCTTGGCCGTAGGCCGTTTCTATGGAAACCGTGATGCCTATCCACGCAGCAAGGATCGCTGCTGGTATGCTCCTCATTTGTTGGGACCCAAGGCTGCGATATTGTCGATGACACTTTCGATGATTGCTTGGTCTGCACAAGTCGCTTTGTTGGTCTTGCATGGCTCAATACTCCTGGTCCATTGATTGGCTAGTTCAAAACGTCATTCTCGTGCCCGCATGCCAGTCGGTGTACGTTTTAATCTTTTCAATTTAGTGCGTCTTGCAATATGTCGTCCACGGCGGTTCGTCGTACCGCCTCGCGTTCCGAGGCAATCCTACGAAACAATCCGCGAAGTCCCGGGGTTTGTTCATCTCCATCGCAGATCAGTCGATGGAGAGAACCTAAATGATCTGCAAGTTGCAGGGCGAGTTCTATTTCCGGATCAGCCCACCAATCCCACAGTCGTGTTACTAATTGGTCGACCACCAAGCTTGCTAATAGTCCAACGCCAAACGTAGCCCAACTCGAAGCGGCTCCAGCGCCTAAAATACCGCCCGAGACTCCGAGCCGGATGGCTACCTGGGCTAATACTTCTCCGGCTAGCAGCGATACCAATTGCTTGTTCACGTTTGCATAAAGATCGCCCCCTACTTTCTCGGAGGCGTGTGCGAGCGCTTCATCGAACTTGGTCGCCATGGCCATTGGATCGATGCCATGCAAACTTTCGAAGCCTGGGAGGTCCTCGATATCAGTCTTCATGTCGACCAGCATTTCGCTTTCAATGTCTCGAACTCGAAGGATGAAATCGCGGATCGTCTGTTCGATCGCTCGCTCTAGATCGCGGGAGGATAGGACCTTGGATTCAAACTCCTGCTTCAAGAACGCTTCGTGCTCTCCTCCTCGACGCAATGGGATGGCATCCAGAATCATTTTCCACTTGCTGGTTCCACCAAGACACACTTCCGTGAAAGGGAGGATTCCATCGTGTGCTTTGGTGAAGAGTGGATCGATGCTGGGAAAGTTGCTCAGCACCAGTTGTTCGGTCTGTTCCTTGGCTCGCAGCAAGTGACCTGCCAGTCGCAGTTTGGCTTGCGCAATCCTAGCTTCGCGACTCAGAGTGGAATGTTCGATGGGAGCCACCAACTCAATTTCCCGAGCGGCGTTCCTGCTTGCCCGGTTCCAAAAATAATCCGGCAATCCATCACAATAGATCGAGACGGCATACATCGAGACTGCACAAGTCGAGAACAGCAGTAGCAACGCGAGATTTAGTTTCCAATTTCCGAATCGTTTCATAACCTGATTCCAGTTGCTTACTTCATGTCCTGCCGATGCATCATGAACGCTACGAACCCTAAAATCGGACCTGCGTTCCTGCTCTTTCCATTTTTCAATCCAATTGGATTCATTCTCTTTGGTTGCGATCTTCGATGACACCAGACGGTTTAAACGGTTCTACGGAGTCCCGTTAGTGACCGTTCTTCTCTTCCGTCTGCGACAATTCCAAGTATCGACCCAGCACATGGATGTGCTCTCGGATTATTTACCGAAGCCACCATGGTTCCAAATTTTATTCAGAAGCCGATTGGCGCCGTCACTTTGTTGGGCACGGCCATTGGTGCCCCCTACGCTGTTTTTGAGACCGACGCGGGGACTTCCGCAAGGGTCGCGGTACAGCAATGGATGAACCCCGCTACGGTCCCGGCAGCCTCCTCTTGGGCTGGGGACCCAAATCAAATACCCGCAGCCCCAGTGGCAGCCCCAGTTGGCTCCCAATTCAATAACCTCCCTCCTGCCGCTGCTTGGACAGTTCCGACGGGTACACCCATCGCGGGAGGGGCTGTGTTACCGTTTACGAATGCCTATCCAGTCGGTGTTAACCCCCAAGCGGTTGTAGGCACCCAAGTAGGAAGCCCTGGTTTTGCGACTGCGTCAGGAACTGCCCAAAGCCCAAGTTTGAGCGGGGGCGAAATCCGTGATTTACGGGAAGTTGTGCGGTTTGACGTAACCCCTGCCCAAGTGACCCAGCGTTTTTCGCGGGTAACGACGGTTCTGTCGAATGTGCAGATGGATGGTCTGCGAGTCCCAGTCGTGACCGGAACGCTGCCGACCGATATCGCAGGAACGCTTACTTACTATTTCGATGCGAACAAAACGGTACAGCGCATCCAGCTCTATGGTACCACCGGGGATCCCTCGTTCATTGCAAACCTCATGGTTGAGTACTACCGGTTGAAGCCGGAACAAAGCCTCGGCGGTCAGCTGTTCACGACCCGATGGAATAATCGAGTGACCAGTGTCATGCACGTCACCCCAGCGCCGGTGATCTACGCCGGTGCTACCAATGCGAGGTTTGCTGTTTTCCTGGAACTCAATCAGCCATCGAGTCAATACGCGCTCAGCGAGGAGGCCTCGCAAACGCTCGGGCAGACCCAAGCGACCCAGCGTTGGTGATTTTGGGTGAGGAATCGTCGAATTAGTTTCATTTTGCCTGGGGACTCGAACGTGGACAGTTCTGCGCCAGCTTCGTGCTGAGGCCGCCTCTTTTTTGTCCACAAGGTTTTCTTTCTGGCTCTGTCATTTACGATGAAAGAGGTCATTGAGTCTCGCCCCCATTTGACCGAATCCTTTCCGAGGCAGTCCTAGAACGTTGGGCGTTTCATGACTTCAAGTACTACTCTCAGACAGGTTATTCGCCGACAGAATATCTGCAGGCAGGCGTTTACCCTCGTTGAACTGCTTGTAGTTATCGCCATCATCGGGATCTTGGTGGGCCTGCTATTGCCGGCGGTTCAAGCTGCTCGCGAGGCAGCCCGACGAATGTCATGCAGCAACAACATGCGCCAATTGGGAATGGCGATGCACAATTACGAATCGGCCGTAAAACGGATTCCGCCGAGCGCATGCCTCAACCCCAAGGTTACAACGAATGCCTCATGGAGTGTTCACGGCCGGCTTCTTCCGTACCTGGAACAAAATGTCCTTGCTAATCAGATCGACCTGAGCAGGAACTGGTCGAACTACCCGATTCTCAGCCGGTATCGTGTTCCAACCTATGTTTGCCCTTCGGATCCCCGCTCGGATATCGCCCGCGACACCAGCGCGACAGGTAGTGCTGTTCAGTTCTTCCTCTACCCGACCAATTATGCATTCAACCTGGGATCCTGGTTTATTTATGATCCGGTCAGCAATCGTGGTGGAGACGGGGTAACTTACCCAAACTCTGAATTGCGGCTTGCGCATGTCGTGGACGGGCTGAGCAAGACCCTTTGGGCTGCCGAGGTTCACGCTTGGCAAGCGTACACACGCAATGGTGGACCACCCACAACGGCAATGCCACAAACCATTCAAGAAGTCGCCGTTATCGCCAACAGCGGGCTGAAGGATCGTATCTTTCCAGATCGAACAGGGACTGGACGCACCGAATGGACCAATGGCCACTCGCACCACAGTGGCTTTACGGTCACCTTAGGACCTAACACCGTAGTTCCTTTCACGTTCAACGGTGTCGTGTACAACATCGACTACAACTCCCAGCAGGAAGGCTCGAGCGCAACTCGTCCGAGTTACGGTGTGTTGACCTCTCGCAGCTGGCACGGAGGTTTAGTTCATGTTTGCTTGATGGATGGTTCGGTTCAGCCTATCAATAACAATATCGACATTCGCATTTGGCGAGCCCTCGGAACGCGAGCAGAAGCGGATTCGTCAGAACTCGAGCAGTAGCAGGATGTCGATTTAGTCGTCGAGTCTACTGCTGGCAGCTGGGCGATTCCCAGTGGACATCTTGAGGAGAGATTCCAGCGATGGCATATCGCGGCAAATTGCTGTGACGCCTAAAAACTTCTCGATGTTGCTAGCCAATTTGGAACTTACTATCCCTTCGGGAGCATGAAGATAAAACAATCGTTCTGCGATTGAAAACTCTTCCGTGGGTGATTTTGCGACCTCGATCGCTCGTAAGTTGGGTTCCTGGGGTAGTTGAGATAGAAAGAAGCAGTGAACCGTTTCTGCTGCAGTGACGGTTTTGAAAGGATTACCCGCTATAGCGGATTCTAGCGACGCTGGACTTAGCAGGTGGACATACGGTTTGAGTACGTGGCGGGCTTCTAACCGACGTGCGATCTTTTGCGCCATCGACGAGATCGAACGCGTTGACGACTCGAAGACGATATTGCCGGATTGGTGCAGGATTCGAATATTTTCAAAATCCAGCGAACCCATATCGCGTTGTAGATCCGCAAACGGAAGAGGAGTTTTTCCACCGATGTGAACACTTCGCAGAAGTGCGATCCAAGTTTGCATAGTTTGCTGGGCGTCCTAACCGGTTCCCGTAATGTTGAGGGTTACTGGTTAGCTTCCTGGATTCGCTGATTTCTTTGGATCGCCGACGATGGCAATGCGAAGTTCTCGCAGTTGCTTTTCGCTGACGTAGGATGGTGCTCCCATCATGAGGTCTTCCGCTTTTTGGTTCATCGGGAAGAGGATAACCTCACGGATGTTGGGTTCGTCTGCCAACAGCATTACGATTCGGTCTACGCCCGGAGCGGATCCGCCGTGAGGGGGTGCCCCGTACTTGAACGCGTTGATCATTCCACGGAACTTCTCGTCAACAACGCTTCGGTCATAACCCGCGATCTCAAATGCTTTGTACATGATCTCAGGTTTGTGATTTCGGATGGCACCTGATGAGAGTTCGATACCGTTGCACACGATATCGTACTGGTAAGCGAGAATATCGAGTGGGTCTTTTTGCTCGAGGGCTTCCATCTCACCTTGTGGCATCGAGAACGGGTTATGGCTGAAGACGACGCGTTGTTCGAGTTCATCCCATTCGTACATGGGAAAGTCGACGATCCAGCAAAACTTAAAGGTGTTTTGCTCGATCAGATCGAGTTCGGTTCCAACGCGCGTACGGGCTAAGCCGGCGAGTTTCGCTGCGTTCCCGGGTTTGTCGCACGCGAAGAAGACGCCATCGTTCGGACCAAGTCCCATTTTCTCAACGAGTTGAGCGACGCGTTCTGGGCCCAGATTCTTGGCGATGCCGCCACCCTCACCACCTTTAAAGTTGATGTAGGCCAATCCGGCAAAACCTTCATCTCGGGCCCATTGGTTGGTCTGGTCAAAAAAGCTTCGGGGTCGTGTTCCGGCGTTTGGAGCAGGGATGGCCCGCACGACAGCGCCCGCTTCGATACTCTTTGCAAACACAGCGAATGGTCCGTCTTTGAAAATCTCGGTGACATCGGAGATTTCGATCGGGTTTCGAAGGTCGGGCTTGTCGGAACCGTACTTGAGCATCGATTCCTTGTACGCGATCCTCGGAAATGGAGGCCTTGTAACCACGCGGCCTTTAGAGAACTCATCGAATACACCGCAGAGGACTGGTTCGATCGCTGCGAACACATCCTCCTGGGTGACGAAACTCATCTCGAAGTCGAGCTGATAGAACTCACCAGGCGAGCGGTCAGCGCGTGCGTCTTCATCGCGGAAGCACGGTGCGATTTGGAAGTACCGATCGAAACCAGCCACCATCAAAAGCTGTTTGAACATTTGCGGTGCTTGGGGCAACGCATAAAACTTGCCGTGATGGATTCGGGAGGGTACCAAAAAGTCACGAGCCCCTTCCGGGCTCGATGCGGTCAAAATCGGTGTTTGAAATTCCGTGAACCCTTGGTCGATCATGCGTCGCCGCAGGCTCGAGATGACTTGGCTCCGAAGTACGATGTTGGCGTGCAGTTTTTCGCGCCGCAGATCGAGGAATCGATTTTTCAATCGGACTTCCTCTGGGTACTCGGCATTCCCAAAAATTGGGAACGGCAATTCGGCTGCCTCTGAGAGGAGGACGACACTTGTCGCTTTCACTTCGATCTCACCCGTTGGGAGATCGAGATTCACTTTGTCCGCGCCTCGCGAGAGGACTTTACCTTCGATCCGGATCACCGATTCGAGTTTCAGGGATTCGGTCAATGCGAACGCGTCGCTATCTCGATCGACGACCACCTGGGTAACCCCATGGTGATCTCTCAAATCGACGAACAGCAAATTGCCGTGATCCCGTTTGCGAAACACCCAACCCGACAACCGAACCGTCTGTCCGACATGGCTAGAGCGGAGTTCGGAACAAAAGTGCGTACGGTAAACGTGCATGCTTAGGAAACTTTCGCGGCAGCTCGAGCAGCTTGTTCTCGTTTGGCCAACCAGAGAAGAATCGGAGCTGCAACGAAGATGGAACTATAGGTACCGACGAGGATCCCGATCAGCAAGCAGAATGCAAACCCGTGAATCCCTTCACCGCCCCAAATGTACATGAGCAAAATTGCGACGATGGTTGTCGACGAGGTCAACAGAGTACGGCTCAAGGTTTGAGTCACGCTCGCATTGATCATCTTTTCGGTCAAATTTGGACTCTTTCCCTTTACTTCGCGGATTCGATCGAACACCACGATCGTGTCGTTCAATGAGTAGCCGATGATGGTCAAGATTGCCGCCACGATCGTTAGGGAAATTTTGAAATCGTCGAGGAGCAAGAACCCGAGGGGTTTGAATAGCCAGTGACTGATCGCAATGCATGCAATCGTGATCAGCACGTCGTGGACCAACGCTATAACCGCGGCGATGCCGTAGGAAACCTTATTGAATCGGAACCAGATGTACATGGTGATGAAGACCAAGCTGAGCAGCAAACCTGCGATGGCTCGTTGTTGCATTTCGTCAGCGACACGACCTTCGATTTTGCTGAACGACTGGAACACAGGTTTGGTTCGGACTTGTTCTGCCATCTTGCCGAGAAGTGCCGAAGTGGTTGCTTCGTCAAATGGAAGTTTTACATTCCAGCGGCTGTAACCGACGTCAGAGCTTCGGTTCCAGTTGGTTGCATCGGTAGGTTCCAACTCGATCTGTGCTTCGACCAAAGTCTTGCCAGAATCGAGTGCGGCTTTAACGAGCCCTTCAGCGACTTGGGACGAGTTCAGCTTTGCGGCTCCCTCCCCTTTGGTTGCGCGAAAGAGGAGTTCGGCGTTGGTGTATACCGTCGGTGTGACCGGTGCGGCTTCCGCAGCACCGATGCTCGGTGGGATCGATGTGGCTTCAGCAACCGGGGGTGCTGCTGTCTCCGAACCAGTGGGAGTCGCTGCGGATGCTGGCTGCTCAGGAGTGGCTGGAGGAGTCTGCCCGTCTGCAGGGGCAGCGGCTGGGTCCTGATAGGAGACCAATTGGACCTTGCGATTGCGCATCCAATTGGACTGGCTCGTGCCCAGGATCTTGGCGTCCATGTCATAGGTTACCAAGGATACACCCGAAGCACCTGAGAAGTTCTTTAGGAGTCGATCCTTGACATCCGCTTCGTCCTTGAGCGAGACGTCGAGCTTGTAGACAGAGTTTTTGTCGAACTCCTTCATCTCAACGTTCGTCAAAGTTGTTTGGATAGGCAGGCCGTTTTTGTCTTCACTGAACGCCTTGGTGGCGATGTCGCGAACCTTGTCTGGCTCGAGGCCTTTATCGAGAACGAACACGACCGAAGTCCCGCCGTTGAAGTCGATATCGAGGATTTCACGTCCCCGAAGGAAGGTGGCAACCAATCCGATCAAAATCAACAAACCGGAAAGCGTATAGCAAACATTGCGGTACTTGAGGAAGTCGATGTCGCCGAGGCCGAACAAAGCACGCTTGCCGGCGTTCACGTAGTCGGACATTCCCAGCCAAGCGAATCCCCATCGTTCGGCGACTTCGAAAATCTTGTGAGCAAAAAAGACCGCGGTGAACATGCTGATCGCCAAACCGATGATCAGAGTGATCGCAAAGCCTTTGATCTGTTCGGTGCCAACGTAATAGAGGACGACCGCGCTGATAAGCGTCGTGAGGTTCGAGTCGAAAATGGTGGTCCACGCGCGATCGAAGCCGTTGCGGATCGCCATGCGAGGCGTCGCTCTCTTTTCGGTCTCTTCACGAATACGTTCGAACACGAGGACGTTCGCATCGACGCTCATACCAACCGACAGCACCAAGCCTGCCAAGCCGGCGAGGGTAAGAGGTTGTCGGAACAGCATCATGCACGCCAGGATCATCAATAGATTCAAAACCAAAGCTACGGTCGCAATCACACCGGAGAATCGGTAATAAGCGATCACGCAAAGAATCGTCATAACCAAAGAGGCCAAGCTGGCAAACTTGCCTTTGTTGATGGCGTCCTTACCCATGCTAGCGCCGACGATGTTTTGGCTGATAGGCTCCTTGCTGATAGCACCTGGCAATGATCCAGAGTTCAAGATCTGAACGAGGAACTCAACGTCCTTGAGGGTGAACACGCCTTGGATAACACCTTCACCGCGGATCGGGCTGTTCAAGTTCGGAGCCGACAGCACGGCACCATCGAGGAGGATCGCCATGCGGCGCTTGAAGCCAGTGTTGGGCATCGGTTGGTTTGCACCAGTCAGTTGCAACATCTTTTCAGCACCACCAGCGGTCATGGTGAATGCCACTTCGTAGTTTCCGTTCTTTCCGAACTCGACCTTAGCACGAGACAGGTCGGAACCGTTGACGACCGTGTAGGGTTTGCCACCCTTTTGCAGAGAAAGAAGCATGTCGACTTCCTTGATGCCTTGACTTTCGAGCCATCGCTCGAAGTCGCCAGCTCGACCGGTAATTACTGGATTCAGAATGGTTCCTTTGCGGGCGTCGCGAATGGTGTCACCAGGTTCATAACCTTCGATCTGCTTCGCTCCGTTCTGCTCGGCGCCCCGGCCTAACCGTCGCCATATCCCGGAGACTTCTTCCTTGCCAGTTTCCTTGTTGACCAAATAGACATCCGTTCGCATTCGAACATCCGCATTCGGATCTTCCGCTTGGGTTCGAGCAGCCTTGATCAAGTCATCGTGGTCATTTTGATTGGCGACAATACGGAACTGCAGAATCCCTGCGTTGGTGATCTTGCGTTTGACTTCCTCGATCTCAGATGCTTCCACATCGGCGATCACAATTTCAATCTTGTCGTCGCCGGCTGGACGTACCACCGACTCATTCATGCCAGTTGGATTAATACGGTTTAGAAGGGGGGCTACGAAGTCCTTAGCGGTGACCCGGGTGCCGGAGTTTCCGACCGTGGTCTGATCGATCTGATAGATCAAATTAGTACCACCCTTGATGTCCGGCCCCAATTTGAGCGTGCCCGTCGCCAGCACGATCCCCGTTGCGATGATCGCCATTAGGATCCAGCTAAAGGCGCCCGCGTATGTCGGCATCTTCAATCCTGTTGAAAGGAATTTGCCGAGTACAAACGGCACGATCACCGCGAGCAAAAACAATCCAACGGATAGCAGTCCCGACGAATCGGTTACCGTCGAGGTCCCTGACCCAAGCGCAGGGGCCTGAGACGATTGTGCGAGCACAAAGCTAAATAGGCTTTCCAACATTGATCTCTCAGTCCTTCTTTACGACTCGAATCGTATCGCGATTCACGGTCAATTTTGCATTTGTATTTTCGTCAACGCGAATAGTAACCGTCCCTGAATCGCTGTTGATGTTTGAGATAACCCCATGAACACCAAACGATGTGACCACACGGTCATTCTTCTTCAAATTCGCCAACAACTGCTCCTGATCGCGCTGCGCTTTCTTCGAGGAGCGTTGTCCGGGAAGAAAGATCAACAGATAAAATGCCACCATGAATAGGAGTAGAAACGAAATCGGGCTTGAAAAAAACTCTAACCAAAATTCTTGCGACAGGATCGAAAGCTCTCGCTTTGCTGTCCTTTGCACGATAGGACCTACCGAATCCGTTGCAACCACAGGTACCGGATTAACCGAGGTCGCCGCCGGTGATGCATTGTTCGAAGGCTCCTGCGCGTGGCCATGGAATGCCATCAATCCCAGCAACAGGCAGCCTATCCAACCGCTTACTTTCGGAATGCCCATCGGGCTTGCTGATGCTCCAGACAAAATACGAAAACCCACAAAATCGCAAGAATCGAGCAGTGTACGGCGAGTGAAAATTCGTCACAAGTCCAACAGAGCGGGGAAAACCAACCATGGCTGACGGGACAAAGCCCCCAAAGATCACAATTTATCCAGCCGGTAAAGGCTCAAGAGTCGATATAGCTTTTGCCGACAAGGAACGATAAAGTCCACGCCGACGACCTGTTTCGCCAGCCCAAGGTTCCCTTGGAAACACTTCTGGCGAGCCGATTCCCAAGGATGGGATCCTGTAGAAAGGAATCATTCCAATGCCAGACGCGCGTACCATGCACAGCCCTTATCCACCCGGACAAGGCGCCGCATCCGTTCCCGTGCTATTTACCCTTCCCAACGTCCAGCCCGTGATCGCGGCTGCCAGCGTCAAGCAAGAAGAAATAGCTAGAACAGCGAGTCTCGCCACCGAATTACCGAAGGTGGATAGCACCTTGAACCCAGCCTCGAACACCGACACTGGATCGGCGGCAGGTGCCGTAAGCCCAATTGCACCAAATGTTTACGGAAAAAAGGCACCCGGATCTGGATCCAAAATTGGTCATGTTACCAACGCCCTGATCGGTGTACTGTTGTTGGCGGTAGTTTCCTTAACCATCCGTAACTTTGCCCCGACCCATTCCAATTCAGGCAATAACAATAATACGAAGTCTGTTGATTCGACAGCAAAACTCATCGATGTGTCCGAATCGGTTCCGGCCGTTTCCTCGGCCCCATTACCATCAACCGGCTCAGCCACTGTAGGGGTTAATCCTGTTGCTCCGGGTGTTTCTAGCGGCACTTCAGCCCTTTTGGTGGCTTCGAAGCCGAGCGGTATTAGGCAATCGGATTCGTCGAGTCCTCGGGGTAATGCGGTTGTTGATGCCGCAGCTGCGGTTGACGCTACAACGGATACGGTCGCAGGAACTCCAGAAAAAAACCAGGAATCTTCATCGGCTGACCGCTCTGCTGCGGCCATTGCGGATGACCTTGGTGATGGAACCAAAGAAAATGTAGGAGGGAGCACGTCGGCCGCTCCTTCGGTACCGATGCTTCTCCCGTCCAAAGAACCAAAGTCAGCTTTGGGAGGCGGGGCATCGCTCCAGCATCCCCAACCATCGAACGACCGTGCTTTGGTCACCCAAGCACCAGCGTCAGGACCTTATGGTTCCACCGCAACCACCAGCGCCACTGCGGCACCCAGCGCCCATGCGGTAACCCAAGCTCCAGCGAATCTCGAGGGTAACACTACCGCCGATAATGCGGCCATCGGTAAACCGTCGTTGAGTAGCCAAACCAAGTCCAACGTTTCGTTGACGAGCGGTCCTAACCGCTATGTTGGAAATTCGGCATCGGGAGTTCCAAATGCAGTCGATTCGGATACCCCCAGCCTGAACACGCGAGACATGATTAACCTTCGAAATGGACAACGAACTTCGAAGGGGGTTGTAGGAGGGACGACAACGGTCCGAAATCCGAATGCTCGTGGACAAGAAGCGATGAACCCGACTCAGTCGATGTTGATGTCTGGTGAGACATACCCGCCGATCCGAAAGCAATACGAGCCGATCAACATACCTTCCAATGGAGCGCAAGCCCCATCGGCTTACCAGCCAGTGTATCAGCCGTCTCTACAACCAAACACCGTGCTGCAACCCGGAGTTGCAACCAGTGGAGTTGCAACCAGTGGTCAAGGAGCGGTGACAACTGGCAATGTGATCGCTCAACCACGCATTCCGTATACAGGTAGTTCACCGTCTCTTGGTGGCCCTGCTGTACCGGTCCCCAACAGTACGCCTCAGCGACCTTTGCAACCTTACACGCCACTTACACCGACGCTTCCGTTACCTGGCGGTACTGGGTTGGCTCCATCAACTCCGAACCGTTGATTGATACATGTCACTTCGGACCCAATCCAGTCTAAAGAGACGAAGCACTCAACCATTGAACTATTCGCATCATTCCACAAAAGCGCACGGAAACAGTCATGAGCAACGTCAATCAAGCCTTCCTTCGCGCATACTTGAAGCATCGTGCCACAGAGGGCGTTGGGGACAATGAGCATCAGCCTCATTCGATAGCACAGCCACCGATAGCGCCTTCGTTCTCGGCATCGCAACGAACCTACAGCAACACACCAGCTCCGAAAGCAACTCCCATCCAGATGGGTGAGAATCAACGTGGTCGCATTGACCAAGCCCATATGCCGCCGAGCGGTTCCCATCGTGCGACCCCATACCATCCCGCAACTGCAGCAACTCAATCATCGGCCAGCCATGCCGCGCCGGCGAACTGTCTACCGGTTTCAAGCCAAGTAGCACCAATGTCGAGGCAGGCACCCGCGATCGCTCCGTTGCCAGCCGGATCATCCGCTTCATCGCCAACAGCTGATCAGCCGATGCCGCTTCGGCCTAATGTTTGGTCTCCGTTAGGGGTTGAGCGTGGCATGAAATCGATAGCCACGAGCACATCTTCACCGGCTGTTATTCGTAACGCCGTTCCCGCTGTTCCCGTGGAAGCAACCGTGCAGCGCCCCCCGCAGTCACCCATGCAGCCGGCCTCGGGCGAAGCACCTAGCCCTAGCCTGGAGACACTGACTAAGGCTTGGTCCAAGCAGCGAGCGCCTGCATTGAAGGATCTCAAGCCCCGCTCGCAGGCACCGGATGCATTTCCAGTAACTCCACCGTTGAGTTCACCACTCCATAGCACAATCCACCAAGCCCTACCTGCCTTAGCTCCAACGGAAACTGGGATTCCCCAAGAACAGGTTGCCCCAACTCCTCCGGTCTTCCGAACACTCGATGGCAAGCGACTTCGGCTCGATCCATCGGTGGTGCGATCTACCAACACCTTGCCCCTACCTACATCGCCAGCGGTTGAGTCGAGCTACCAATCTCCTACGTCGTTCGATGACTTTGGGATCGCAGTCACTCGCAATGATCAACCGTTTATCCCGGCCTACCCGTCGCAAAAGACGCGAGTAGACACACCTGTTGCTCGCGGTTCAACGCTACCGCATTGGGGTGTTCCTGACGAGAAAAAGTCTGGTCAGGAGTTCGCGGTCACTCCGCAGTCGTTCCCGATTCATGCACCAACCGAACCTTTGGCAAGAGAAGCCACGAGAGAGAGTCAGCGTTCTACCTCCTCGACATCCAAGCAAGTCGACCGGCAACAACTACAGAGTTTACCTCTCCCAGTCGCCTTTGCGGCGAGTTGGGAAGTCGATACATTTTTCTGGCCTGAAGTGCTTATGCAGTTGGAGCGATCGAATCCCAATAGTTTCCGAGAGATCGGATATCACTTGGCCCAAGCGAACGCTTCCGGTTTAAACGTGATGGCGGTCACTAGTGGAGAACGTGGGGTAGGTCGAAGCACGGTCGCGATGCATATGGCCCGCTCCGCAGCCGCAGCAGGTCTTAAGGTTGCATTGGTCGATGCAGACGCGTTCACTCCGAGTCTGGTCGATCAGTTGCGACTCGATGTGCAATTGGGCTGGCAGAGTTGCTTGTTCGAAGCGGTACCGCTCGAGGAGATCGCCGTTCACTCAGTCTCTGACAATGTGACTCTGTTTCCGCTGACGAGTACTATGTCTCAGGAACAAGTGCATGTGAATCTACTTCGAATTTCGAAATTGATTCGTCGCATCTCTACTGCATTTGATCTCGTCATTCTGGATTCGAGTCGATTGAACTTAGATCAACGCGACTTACCCGGTGTTTCGTCGGATTCAGCCGTGGACGCGGCGGTGGTGGTCGTCGATTCTGAATTGAGCATCAAAGAAAAAATCGATTCCGCGATTAGCATTCTGCAAACGATGGGCCTGGGTTCGATAGGACTGGTTGAAAACTTCCGAGCGTAGGACGGATCGATAGCATGTACGAATCGCACTGGAATCTCAACGCCTTCCCTTTCGACAATCGGTTCGATTCGGAGTTTTATTATCCATCGGAATCGCATCAAGCGGCTTTGCTCAAACTGATGTATTCCATTGAAACACGAAGATCGGCGGCGCTCCTGTGCGGTGATTCCGGAATGGGAAAGTCGATGCTTATCGAAGCGGCTATCGCGGAATTGCCCGAATCGATTTCTCCGGTCCTACGCGTGCCATACCCAGCCATGCCTGCGGACCAACTGGTTCGATACATCGCTAGACAAGCCGCCCCGCATGAACCGGGAGAAGCAAGCTTGGACGTCGGTGCTTCGATCGAAGCGATTGAGCGATTCCTCAAGCACAACCTTAGTGATGGTTACCACGCGTTGCTTGTGATTGAAGAAGCTCATCTCCTGGAATCCACTGGTTCTCTGGCTGCCGTTCGGATGCTGTTGAATCTGGCTTCTGAACAATCTGCTTCGGAATCGGCATGGTCAGTTTGCTTGGTTGGAAACATCCCCGTCGTTGGGCATTTGGCCCGCCACACCGAACTTGAAGATCGCATTGCGGTTAGGTGCGTCCTGGAACGATTCAACTTGGATTCCACCGTGGCGTACATCGAGCATCGACTGAGGGCGGCGGGAAGCAATCGTCCTACACTCTTCAACGAGCGAGCCCTCGAAACGATCCAACTCCATGCCGGTGGAATTCCACGTCGCATCAATCGATTGTGCGATATGGCGATGATGATCGGCTATGCGCAAGACCTTCAGCAGATCGACGAATCGGTAATCGAGTTGGCTCAGCAGGAACTGTCAGCCAGGGTCGCGTACGCTGCCTGATGCACTTAAATCAAGCCGGCATGTTGAAATCTCAGGTAGCACCAATAGATAACGCCAGCACATGCTCCGATCAGCATTAATGTGTAGGCGATATTGACGATCGACCAGACGATTTTCTCTGTCGTCGTAAAGGCATAGCTTAGCCACAGTACCGGCAATCCCAAAAAACCGGTTACGCAAAACAGGAGCAGTAAAACCCACTTGCGACTAGAAAGAAGTTGCTCCCACTGAGATTGAGGGCGCACTCGACGCAAGCTGGCTACACCATCTGTGTTTCTGAGAGGATTATCTGTGCTGCCAACGTTTGGAGGTGAGGTCGGATTCGAACCGGTGTCATCGCCAAACCTGGGTTCGGAAGAGGAACGATTTAGAGAGGATTCATTGCTCATCGCGTGTCATCATTCCATTCGCTAGCCATCACTCGGGCAATCGACCCTCGGCGATTTCTTGCTCCCATTGCTTCATCAGTGGCCAGTCGATGGCGCAGGTTCCAAAGTCGGACAAATGCAGGTAGCCCCGCAATCGCTCTAAGACCCGATCGATCATTTTCGGATCTTTGCGAAAGTAAGGTCCGTGACTTGGGAGTAGCCATTCAATGTCCGAATCGCGGATCCGCTCAAGGGATCGAATGAACGACGGAATGTCGCTGCCATGGTGGGCGTCGATCGCACCCACCCCGCCATCGCGATAGATGTTGTCGCCGCTAAAAAGCAAATTGTTCAAACGGAACGCCAATTGGCTGTCTGCATGTCCTGGGGTCGACCAAATTTCAAGCTTCAAGCTGCCGATTTCGATGATGCTCCCTTCGTTGAGTTTGTGCTCAACCTGAACAGGGGGCATCGCTTCAGAGATCCCTTGAGCGTCGATTTCTGCAAATGTCTGCAGACGATCACCGGTCTCAAGCAATTGCGCGGCTCGGGGATGAGCCGTCACTGTGGTCTTGAGTATCTGTTTCGCTTTTGCGAACCCTTGGCTGTGATCTACGTCGGCATGTGTGGCAATCAGTGATTTGCATTTGGAAAGGGGGAAGTCCAGATCGCGGATCAAATCGATTATTTCTTCGACGGTGTCTTCGTAGCCAATGTCGAGTAGCACCCATTCATCAGCATCGTAGATCAAATAGACGTTGCAGCCGATCAGGTGACCAGCTTGAACATTCAGTTCGATAACATTCGGGAAGATAGGCTTGCGGGTGATCATGCGAGAAATTCAAAAGAAGAGAGATTCGGTTCAGAGACTTCGTTGGATCAGCACCCAAGGTAACAAAGACCAGGCATGGCCTCAAGGATCGTTAGGGTGCGCTAAACCATGGATGCGCCCGAAATGGGACGCGATCAAAACTTGGTGGTGTGTCGCCATTGCCTAATGACTTCGAAGACCAAGATCGAGCCGCTCACCGATGCATTGAGGGAATCGATAACCCCTCCCATGGGAATATGGACGGATGAAACGCCCAAATCCGACCAGCGGTTCTCGAGGCCAAACGCTTCGCTTCCAACCACCAACGCGGTTCGATTTGGATAAGGTACTACCGAATAATCAACTCCTGCATCGGCTCTCGCCGCGAAGATCGAGACTCCACGCCCTTCGAGCCATTCTCGAATTTCCGGTTCTCTTCCGACTCCAATGGGTACTCGGAAAATAGCACCCAAACTCGAACGGATCGCGTTCGGATTCCAAATTTCGCAAACTGGGTCACTCAAGAGAACTGCGGTAGCCCCGGCCGCATCTGCGGTGCGGAGGATCGCTCCTAAATTCCCAGGCTTTTCCATCCGGTCCAACACGAGAAACAGCTGTGGAGCGTCGGTGGCCGCCACCGATGGGCGACTTGCGATCCGTTGGTTTAGCGTTGCGATGCTGGTATCGGGCATCTTGGCGACCGCGATCTCCCCCAAGTCCCTATCGCCATACTGCAGTTTGGACATTGCTTGGGGGCCGAGCAGGGTGATCTTCAGCCCCGGGAATCGCTTGCGCCATTCGTACGCGTTAGAGGCCCCTGGATGTCGCCGCTGCGACGCATTGCGGGAGTCGGTCGCATTGTCAGAATCCGCCAAGAACAATTCGAGACGCTCAGCAAGGAATAATTCCACGCATTCGACCCCTCCTGCGATGGCATGTTCGATGTTCGATGCACCATCGATTACGATGCATCCTTCGCGCTTGCGGTCGCGTGCATCCCTCAACGATGCAGCCCATTTCACTCGGGGATTGCTTGGGCTAGTGATGACCTCAAACGACAAGTAACAGCCTCAGCGGAAGAGAGGTATTCCCCAACATGGGTAGTGCTTTGGCACGCAAAAGGGCAGGTTGTGACGCAGGCATATTCAGTGGCCACTCGGGGAGTCGAACCCCGACGCCTTGCGGCACCAGATCCTAAGTCTGGCGTGTCTGCCAATTTCACCAAGTGGCCATTGATCCTCTGCCACAGTCTAATATCCCGGCTCAGGAATGTCGACCGATACGTCCGTAGAACCTGCAGTTGCGTGGCCGCACACCAACTATTTTAAAAAAACTAGCGAGGCGTGGGTTTTCGCCACTGTGCGTTGGGATCGATGACTGTGTCGCTGAGGCTTCCAGAGCTCGAAGGAGCGGTATTGGATGGGGAAACAACAGGAGCCGGGATGGAGCCGGAGACAACCGGAGGCAGAGGAAGGGGGTCTTGAACAGTGGCCGTTAAAACTTCGCTCGCCTGCGCGACACCTTGACCGAGCCGGTCGATCCGAGCGCTGGCTTGCTGAACGCTACTGTTGATTGCGTTGGTCGATTTGTTGATCGCATTGCTCGATTGCTGCAATGCATTTGTCACGTTTTGGGTAACCCCTAAAACTTGATTCTCTGCCGCGGCGATGCCATCGGCCAATGGGTTGTTCGGAAAGCTGCTTTGTGTGGTTTTGTTGGCTGGATTAAAGCCGCTCGCCGCCGAAGGTTGATTTGCGTTGGGTAGGCTTGATGCAGGGGATCCTACCGATGGTTGGCCGACGGTTCCTGAGTAATTGGTTGGCCCTTTCGGTGTCCCCAGCGAAGGGGGCGGAACTCGGGTGGCTTGGTTCAAACCACCGAGCAGATTTCCGGACAACGGGTTCCCTTGGCACCCCACCGTCGCGTTTGCCAGAGTCGCCATCGCACCGACCACGAGGATGCGAAGTGTTCGACGCGACTTCGACGCACCTCCCTGATTGCGTGCGCCGCCCCTTCCATTCCTGTTTGGCATTGGTCTCATGGCTTAGTCCCTCGGGAGCCTTTTTGGTCGATGGTCATCAACTGCGGAAAACCTTGCTTTGCAAGCTTCCCAACGGCTATTTCTAAAATATTGGGACCCCGGACCGGGATTCCTCGGAGGACAATACGGTTCCCCCGAAGTCGATCGCAAGACAGAAATCGAGGGGAGGGACTGAATAGGTTGTTTTACAGGAAAATGGAGAAGCTGCGCAATTTCGGTCTGCGGCCCAAAGGGGTGCCTTAGTTCAGCGCGCAGCAAGCTGCAGTTTCGATTACTATTACGCGTCTTAGACTTGGCAGGTGATTGCTTCCAGCGGTATAGCGGGATGACCCCGGAGTTCCTACTGGACTGCTTGCCCGGATCCCGAATACCAAAAATTGCAATCCTAGAGGAGCTTTGGATGAGCCAAAACCCTTATGAATCGTCAGCGCAAGCAAACAGCATCTCGCCAGAACCTGAGGTAGGTTCAGATACATCAGTACATGTTGCTCCTCCCCCTGGAGAGTTTTTAGGGCACCCAAGTTCGCTTTGGATGTTGTTCTCGACGGAGTTCTGGGAACGATTTTGCTACTACGGGATGCGAGCAATTCTTGCCGTCTATGTTGCCGAGACATTCTTCAACACGCTCGACGATGCGGCTGCCAAGAAAGAAGCCTCGTTGACGTACGGCGGGTTTACATCGCTCGTGTATGCGACAGGGATCTTCGGCGGATTCATCGCCGACCGCATCCTCGGATATCAACGCTCGATCCTGCTCGGTGGCTTATTGATGGCGATTGGCATGTTCATGTTGCTCGTTCAGGATTTGCAGACTTTTTTGATCGGCCTGTCGGTATTGATCGCCGGGAATGGGCTCTTCAAACCCAATATTTCGTCGATGGTTGGAAAACTCTACACGCCCAATGATCCGCGACGGGATTCCGGGTTCACGATCTTTTATATGGGGATCAACGCGGGTGCGTTCTTCGCGCCGATCGTCTGCGCGACATGGATCGGTGCGAGTTACGGTAGGCAGTATGGTTTCCTTGCTGCAGGCTTAGGGATGATTTTAGGGATTGTTATTTTCCACTTCATGTCAGGAATGCTTGGAGAGGTTGGTAAGCCCCCCAAAGGCAAAGAAGGATTTATCCCGATGATCCTAGTGTTTCTCGGTGCGTTTGCGATCGTGCCTATCAATTACTTCTTGCTCAGTAAGAGCGACATCCTAGGTTATGTCCTCATGGCCATGATGGTAGGTCTGAGCATCTACTTTGTGGTCAGTGGAATTAACAGCGGCGATCGCATTCAAAGCCAACGCTACATTGCGATGCTCATTCTGTTCTTTGCGAATATCCTTTTCTGGGCTCTATTTGAACAAGCGGGTTCTTCGCTCAACTTCCTCGCTAAAGACTACGTCGATGCGCCATTTGACTTCTCGTTGTTCCAAAGCTTCAACGCGTTGTTCATCATCGCGTTGGCACCTGTTTTTGCGGCTCTTTGGCCATGGCTCGATAAGAGGAACGTGAACCCTTCGATTCCGCGCAAGTTTGCGATTGCGCTGATTTCGTGTGGGCTTGGCTTCTTGGTTTTGGTCATGGCGATCCAGGCGACCAAGCCGGGGGAGAAGATCGCTTGGACGATCCTCGGGCTTACCTATTTGATCCATACAGTCGCAGAACTTTGTTTGTCACCTATCGGATTGTCGATGGTTACCAAGCTTGCAAAGCCCAAGGAAGTTGGTTTGGCGATGGGGGGGTGGTTCCTGTCGACTGCGATGGCCAATTACCTCGCGGGCGTTATTGCGGCGATCGCTTCGGGGGGTGGAGGAGGACACGGCGAGCAAGCCAGTTCACTCGCTCAGTATGCGACAGTCTTTTCTCAGTTGTGGTGGCTTGGAGCAATCATCGGCGGGATCTTCTTTTTTGCTGCTCCGCTGATCAACAAACTCATGCACGGGGTCAAGTAGTCGAACTATGGAAAACTCACAGGAACCAGGCTTTAACCCCTTCATCGCCGATGAAGAAAACATTCCAGAGTTCACCTGGTTTCCGATCGTGGTCGGCGCACTGTTGGGCATCGTCTTTGGTGCGTCTTCGATTTACTTGGTGTTGAAAGTTGGACTAACCGTATCGGCCTCGATCCCAGTTGCGGTTCTTTCGATCACACTCTTTCGTGCTTTTTCCAAGATTACGGGGCTTCGCAAAACCACCATCTTAGAAAACAATATCGTGCAAACGACCGGATCAGCGGGGGAGTCGCTCGCGTTTGCGGTCGGATTGATCATGCCAGCCCTACTGCTGCTCGGGTTCGATATCGATGTTGTTCGGGTGATGACGGTCAGCGTCTTTGGTGGCCTGCTCGGGATCCTGCTGATGATCCCTCTTCGACAAGCCTTCATCGTAAAGCAGCACGGAAAGCTCACGTTTCCTGAAGGCAAGGCATGTGCGGAGGTTTTGTTGGCAGGTGAAAAAGGGGGTGCCACCGCATCGATGGTTTTCACCGGATTCGGGCTCAGCTTCCTGTACCAATTTTGCATGCAAGCCCTACATCTTTGGAAAGAGGTAGCTGCAGCGGCCCTTCATTCGGCAACAGCCGCTGGGAAGACGATCGGGCTCAAAGGAGCGACGGTTAGTATGGAGTTGTCTCCATCGCTGCTGGGCGTTGGTTACATCATCGGTCCACGCATTGCCAGCATCATGGTCGCCGGAGGAGTTCTCGCCTACCTCGTGATCAGTCCGATGATTGTGTTCTTCGGTGACCAACTAACGACACCACTTGAGCCAGGGACCAAGCTGATTCGCGACATGAGCGACAATGAAGTCCGAGGTAGCTACATCCTGTACATCGGTGCTGGAGCCGTCGCCGCAGGAGGTATCTTGAGCATGATCAAAGCATTGCCTATCATTTTCGGTGCCATCTTCACCAGTTTTCGTGATCTGTTCTCTGCCCAAGCTCGCGAGTCCGGGCTGCGTCGCACCAATCGAGATATCCCTCTCCCGTTCGTATTTGCTGGTAGCATCCTGCTGGTACTCGGATTGATGGCAGTCCCCCAGTTGGGGCTCGGTTTCAACGCCACCGGCATTGCCGGAGCCATCATGATCGTGGTCTTCGGTTTTTTATTCGTGACGGTAGCATCGCGTCTCACAGGTGAAATTGGTTCGTCGTCCAACCCGATCTCCGGCATGACGGTAGCGACGCTTCTACTGACTTGCTTGATCCTGTTGGTTCTCGATGGTTTTGGCATCGTGACGATCAACAAGGAAATCAAGCTTACAGCGCTCACGATCGCCGGTGTGGTTTGCATCGCATCGAGCAATGGTGGGAGTACCGCACAAGCTCTCAAAACAGGTCATTTGCTGGGGGCTACTCCCAGTTCCCAGCAATGGGCTATCTTAGTCGGTGCCTTCACCTCGTCGTTGGTGGTCGGCTTGGTGCTGCTCGCGATGAATGAAGCCAACACGACGTACAGCAAGAAGGCGGTGGAGCCGTACAGTGAAATTCGTATCGATACGGCAACCCTCCCCCCCGCGAAAGACACGGTCCATTCAGGACAGTACGCAGAGGATAAAGCGGAGTACTTCGTGCTGAATCTAGGAAGGGCTGAAACCGGTGGGCAGCTTCCCCCTGGCAAGTACTTGATCGATGATACGGGCAAACCGGTTTATCTCGTCGACCCCGCAGTGAACGGGTTGTTGAAGGAGGACGACAAAGGAAATCCCACGAGTAAGTTTGACGCTCCCAAAACGGTCTTGATGCAGTTGATCATCGATGGCATTCTCGACCAGCGCCTCCCATGGGGCCTCGTACTGATCGGTGTCTTGATCGCTGTAACGCTCGAGTTGAGTGGCGTCGCCAGCTTGCCCTTTGCGGTGGGGGTCTATTTACCTCTCGCTGCATCGACTCCGATCTTCGTCGGTGGAATGATCCGCGCCTTTGCCGATCGCAGGCTCCGCCGTCGCGCTGGCAACCAAGCCAATGAGAACTCTGACGACGATTCAAGCCCAGCGGTGTTGCTCAGTTCGGGTTACATCGCAGGTGGTGCTATCGCTGCAGTTCTGATTTCGTTCATGAACTTCCGTCCTGAATTGCTCGAGAAAATCAGCTTGGGGAAAGCAGCTGGAGAGTTCACCGGGAAATTCACAGACTGGGTGGTGGGCAATTTCCCCGCCGACTGGTCGGTGTTCGTCACCCAAGCAGTCGGGCTTGTCGAGACGCTAGCACCGTTTGCACTGCTCTGTTTGGTGATGCTCGTTGTAGCGATTCTCAAGTCACCCAAGGAGTCGCATGATTAGCCTTGTCGCGACCAATCGCGACGCTGGCGACTGCTCGGGATTCCCATCTTCTTCCGGTACTTGGTGATCGTTCGGCGAGCAACCCCCATCCCTTGTTTCTTGAGCTCATCGACCAACTCGTCATCGCTGAGCGGGTTGGTCTTGTCTTCCTTGTCGATGATCTCTTGGAGTTTCAGTCGGATCGTTTCATAGGCGACATCTTCGCCGTCAGCGCTTTGCGTCCCGAAGACAAAGAAGCGTCGCAGTGGAAAAATACCTCGGGGGGTTTGTATCCACTTGTCATCGACAGCACGAGACACCGTCGTGACGTGCACGCCGACTTGGTCAGCGATCTGCTGCATCTTGAGAGGTTCAATCGCCTCGGGTCCCTCGTCGAGAAATTTCTTTTGATAATCGACAATGGCTTGGGAAACACGTGTCAGCGTTCGGCGTCGCTGCTGGATCGACTCGATCAACCACTGAGCACTGCCTACTTTTCGCTTGATGAACTCCTTCTCTTCTTCGGTGGCCTTGGGATCCATCAATCGACGACGGTAGTACTCGCTGATGCGTAGATTGGGTAGGTAGTCGTCCACCAACCGTACGACATAGACCCCTTCATCGTTTTGCTCGACGATCACATCTGGTGTTACTAACGGTACATACGTTTCCATGAACGACGCACCTGGTTTTGGATTGAGTTTGTGGAGTTCTTCGCGAATCCTCTGGATCATCTCAATCGAATAACCTGTCTTCTTTTGAATCGCAAGCATGCGGTTTTCCGCGAGATCATCAAGGTGCCCGTTGATGAGCACCCTCATTTTGTCGCTGAACTCCATGTCATCCCGAAGCTGATTGAGCAGGCATTCGCGGAGATTTCGAGCGGCGATGCCTGCGGGTTCTAGCGACTGAACCACGGCTAGTGCTGCTTCCGCCTTGGCGATATCCCCAGGCTTGTGATCGGGCGGGAGCATGTCGATCAGCGATGATTTGAAATAACCGCCATCCCGAGCGTCCAAGCAGGATACGATTCGCTCTGCGATCCTCTCGACATCGTCATCGATATCTAGTTCCGCCAACTGATGCAGCAAATAGTCATTGAGGGACTCAGGACGCTCCATGGCGTTCGCCATTAAGTCATGCTGGCGGTCCCCCTCTTCTTGGATGCGATTGCTCGACCTTCGGAAATCATCGAAGGTGTCCGGCATGTCGTTATCCATGTTGGCGAGGCGTTCGAAATCCTCGGCGTTGCTGGAGTCGTCTTTGACCACCAGTTCTTTTTCATCTTCGGTGCGCGAGGTCACAACGCTCTCGTCCGATTCCCCTTCCTCGTCCGGAAGAGTTTCGTCGCGGTCGGAGACCTCCAGCATCGGATTCTCTTCCATCTCCTGCTCGATCCGCTCTTGGAGAGCCATGATCGGCAGTTGGAGAATCTCCATCGACTGGATCATCCGTGGAGCCAGCTTTTGGGTTTGTACTTGTCGCGCTTCGAGTCCGAACGAAAGACGCATTCTGACATTCCAATGGGGTGAGCACATTCGCTTCGAACACCCCAAGAACAGCACACCTTAACGTTCTGGCAAGCTTTCAAAAGGGGGTTCACCGATAACCGACTTCTATTACTCTATCACCGAAATGCACGACAGTGCAGTCTTGAAAGTAAAACTTTCATCAAAACGGAACGCGATTTGCTGTCGTGGCTGAAAGCACTCGGATTTTATGGGATTTCATCAACGATCGAATGCTCTTTTTCCTGGATTGGATTTGGCATGCTGGATGGACACATGCCACAATCGCAAACTCTTGGAGACGGACGGAGACGGCTTACCTCGTTTGGGTTTTATTCCCCCGCTTGAACTCCAAGGTCGGGGAATCTGCGTCGCGAAGCCGAGGTGAATTGCCGAAGGGAACCACGTGCGGCTAAGGAATCATCGAGTTTTATGAATATGTCGAATTATGTGGGACGGCTGGCTCCTTCGCCGACAGGAGCTCAGCATGTAGGAAATGCTCGGACCTTTTTGGTGGCTTGGCTTCACGCCCGATCAAGCGGTGGGAGGTTGCTGTTGCGAGTTGAGGATCTCGATACTCCGAGAACGAAGGAGTGGGCCGGCGATCAAGCGATCGAGGACTTGAGGTGGCTCGGGCTCGACTGGGACGATGTGGCAACGCTGCAGTCGCGACGGGAGACCCGTTATCGAGAAATATTAGATGAGCTAAAGTCGCGTGGGTTGGTTTATCCGTGCTCATGCACACGCAGCGAAGTCGAAGCGAGTGCGTCAGCGCCACACGAGTCTCAAATCGATGGCACTGTTTATGCAAGAACGTGCGCGCCGCGGTTGTCCAACGACGCTGACGCTCTCGACGCCATGGGTATCCGCTATGCCTGGCGATTTCGAATGCCGGAAGTCACTCCTGCATGGAGCGACGAACTGCAGGGTGATCAATGGCTCGATGCACACAATCTTCTCGGCGATTTTGTGGTGGCTCGCAGTTATGGTCCGACAGCGTACCAACTCGCGGTTGTTGTCGACGATCACGATCAATCGATAACGCATGTAGTTCGAGGCGACGACTTGATTTACAGCACTTATCGTCAACATGCGATTTATCAAGCACTAGGATGGGCATTACCGAAGATGCTCCATGTTCCCCTAGTTGTCGGTCCTGATGGTAAGCGACTTGCGAAAAGGCACGGCGACTCTCGCTTGTCGTTGATGCGTCAAAGAAGGCTTGGGCCCGAATTGCTCCTCGGGGAGTTGGCCTATTCATTGGGGCTACTCAAATCCATTCGATCAGTGACCTCGAACGAGTTGTTATCCATCGTAGGATCGAGCGACTCATGGTTGCGAGAAATTCCACGCAAACCCTGGATCTACAATCCTCAGTGAGATAGTCAATCGTACTACCGATCTTACAGTCGTCCTCGCCAACGCGTTTGGATGCGGAACGCCTTCATCCCTAGAGCTAGCCATTGCAAGGCGACGAACCACGCGACGGAGATGGGATGCAGAATTGCGCCAAGTATCGACTGCGAGAACCGTTTGGCTGCCCAGGCTCGAGGAAACCATGCCAAGAGGCAAGCCACTACAATCAACCCCCATACCCATGGACTAGCGCCGTAGCGAATGGCAATTGCCAACAGCGCGACTGGGAAGACAGCGCCGCCAATCAGAAGTACCGTAAAGGGGCCGATCAGTTTCGGATTGGCGATCCCTTCGATCGCGTTTTTGAGCAATCCTCGAACGACTTGAGAAAGGGACTGGTACATTCGAACGCACGCAATGTCCGTTGCATCGAAAATATCGCTCATGAACCCGGCTTTGCGAAAAGCCTTGGGGAGTTGAATCCCGTCATGCCTCGACGATGCGATCGCTGCGTGCCCACCTGACTTCATGTACGGTTCGCGCATCGCTAAAAATAGCTGGCCACACCCAGCTGCAAATCCAGGTTGAACGCTCGCCCGCATTTGATCGATCGGCAAAAACCCGATCAGCACAAAATGCATGAGGGGGATGAGTAGCTTTTCTGCAAAGGTCCCTGTTTCCTGATACGGGAAACCACTTACCAGCGGTGATTGGCGGAGGTTTTGTTCCGCGACAATACGGGTTATTGCATCGGCATGGAGTCGAACATCCGCATCCAGGAAAAGGAGTCGGTCAAAGCGGGCGTGCGATGCAAGTTGCCAGCACGCGTTTTGTTTTCCGTTCCAACCTTCCGGCAATCCTTTCGACCCGACGAGCCGAACTCGTGAGTCACTCGCTGATTGCGCCTGCACAATTTCGGCGGTTTTATCTTCGGATGCGTCATCCAACACGATAACCTCGATTTGAGGATGAGTTGTTTTCAGGATTGAATCCAAAGCGGGACCGATACTCTGTTCTTCATTTCGGGCAGGAATCAATACGCTAACTGGGATCCCACTGGCTTCTGCCATTCGATCTGGAACACTGCAGGCACACTGGAACCGCGGCATATTGCGAATGAACATCAAGGCGGGGAGAGAGGCCAAGGCCACAGCGACCAACGCAGCAATCAACATGGAACCATCGCTTTCAAGATGCATGCATGATAGGAATAACGACCATGACTCAAGGCGATTTCTCTTCTAAGATTTGGACGGTGATACAGGCTTCTTGGTAACCGTGGAATGGCGAGGATCGAAAGGTCGGCCTTGGAACCAAGCCGACCAGGATCGCATCGTATCGTACCACGAGGTCCGCGCAGCACGCGGAGGAATCAAATATTCGAATGCTTCGATTCGGCGGTGGATAACACATTGTGCTAAATCTTTTTGATTCGCGCGCATCGCCTCCTCAAGCTTGGCAGAGCAATGCTTTTTATTGTTCCCGCCGTCGAAGGTTACTGGTTCGCCAAAACGTACCAGCACCATAGGTCGAGGCTCTTCCCAAAATGGATATTCGATGGCTAATGGCACAAAAAGGACTCGATCGGTAGT
>VGZN01000004.1 GCA_016872635.1 Planctomycetota bacterium
TGGATCGGAATACTTAGTGGTATCGATCCGAGGATCCAGCCTAGTATTCACGGGGTGTGGTCGGAATCTAGGCAGTCGTCATAATGGGCCATTCCGAAGGACCATAGACAGTTCAAGGTACTGGCCTACACGGTTTACGTTGTAAGTTGAAACTCTGAGGATACGATTCTTTACAAGAGCACGACAATATGATGACGTTTCAAAGATGGACGCATGATTTACGGGCGACAGCGCTGGTTTTTGTTGCTGCGATCTCGGGGTTCGTCGATGGTTTGGTGGCGGGTGAGTGGCGGGTTCCTGTCGGTGGCAACGCCTTTCGGGTCGAACCCTCGCCTGGTGGCAATAACTTGCGACGCAATGGTGTTTTGACGTGGGGTGATTCCAAGGATGTATATGCCGTTTTCGTGCATATCGACCGACCAGCGGAACTGAGTCTTGCGATCGAAGCGAAAGCATTACAAGGCGAGTCGACGCTGGAGACACGCGTCGGCGAGCGATCGTTTAGCACGAAGATTTCTGGCACGGAGCCAACGGTGCATGCGGTCGGCAAGGTTCGGATGGACCAAGCTGGCTACGTGCGAATTGAGTTCCGAGGGAAATCGCGCACCGGGGATTCGTTCGGAGAGATTCGCGAGGTGATTGTCCAGTCGGACGACAGTGATCTGAAGGTAGATTATGTCCGCAACAATGAAGGGAATATGTTTTATTGGGGGCGACGAGGTCCATCGGTTCATTTGACGTATAGTTTGCCTCGCGAGCGAAACATCCAATATGGTTACAGTGAGATCACGGTTCCTGTCGGCAAGGATCCGATCGGGTCGTACTACATGGCAAATGGTTTTAGCGAGGGGTATTTTGGGATTCAGGTGAATGGACCTGAAGAGCGCCGAGTCTTGTTCTCGGTTTGGAGTCCATTCCAGACCGATAACCCCAAAGACATTCCAGAGGATCAACGCATTGCGGCGTTGGGCAAAGGCCCGGGTGTGCGTATCGGCGAGTTCGGCAACGAAGGATCTGGAGGGCAGAGTTTTTTGGTGTATCCATGGAAGGCGGGGACGACGTATCGTTTTCTTACCGAGGTCAAACCCGACGGTGAGGGACGCACAGTTTATACATCGTGGTTTGGTGATAAGAGTCAAAATGAGTGGCGACTCATCGCCAGTTTTCGCCGACCAAAAACGGATACGCATTTCAAGGGCTTCCACTCCTTTCTCGAGAGTTTTGATCCCAGTTACGGCTACATCGAGCGCGAGGCCGAGTACGAAAATGTTTGGGTCCGCGATACCGAAGGGGAGTGGCACGAATGCTTGAAAGTTCGCTTTTCGGTCGATGCGACCGGGGGTGGCCGGCATCGGCTTGATTTCGGGGGTGGTGCGGAGGGAACTCACTTCTTCATGAAGAACTGCGGCTTCTTTTCAAATACTGTTAAAGCCGGGGATAGTTTCACACGGACGTCTACCGCAGACCAAAAGCCACAGATTGATTTTTCAACGCTGCCTCGCGAATAGCCTTTTGCGGAATCAAGATGCCATCGTCGCGATTACTCGAAGTGTTCTTGCGATTCCGAGCGGTAGTAGAGATACATGCTGGCGAGAGAAACCGCTGTCAGGAGGTGCCAAACAGCGTGGCCTTGGAACCACGAATCTGGAGTGCTGAATTGACCTGCGACATCGAGTTGCCGGCAAGTGACTGCTAGGATCATTGCAAGGAGCGAAACAGCAAGCCATCGGCGTTCTCTACTGTAAGCGTGGAGTCTTCGAAATGAAAACAGCGTGGAAGATGGAACGAAATCGGCGATCGCGAATCCAGCGACGATCGCAATATGGAGCGGGAGGACTTGGCCAGACGACATCGACCATTTGTAGTGGTAGAGCAAGTAGGAGATCGAGATGACTCCGATGGCGAGCAGTGGCCATGTAGGAACTCGATCGTTGAGGTTCGGCTCGGAATCCTTCGAAAGGCTTTCGGATCGGAGCGAAGGAAACTGAGGTACATAACGCCCCAAATTGATTGCAATGCATGCAAGCAAAGGTGCGTACATTGAGCCCACGTCGAGTTGCTGTCCCCATCGCGTGAGAGATGCATGGAATAATCCGCTCCCGAAACCGAGGTAGCAGCAGGCGGCACCGAATAGAAAACTCATTGCGGGTGTTTTCGTAAGATAATTTCGGTTTGCCAATCTAGGGTTCATTCGATCGTAGCAACCAAAACAGATCGCATAGAGTCCTACGAGGACGTAGGCTAGATTCGACCACGTGTTGGCTCGAGTTCGAAACAGATCGTCCGCATGGATTGTTTCCGCGTAATTGGAGTTTCGCAATTCGTGGCTTGCGATCCAGGTGCCCCAAATATTTTGTCCTCGATAGCACTCTGCAGTTACTCCGAAAAGCAAAACGAGTAAGCCAATAGTTCCCCATGGGTACGCATGGATCCAAAGAGGGGATTTGTTTTGTACCGGATCGACGGAAAAAGAATTCGGAGCGGGCATGAAGTAATGCTGGAGATCGATCCCAGGAGCATGTCACCCGCGGCCAGCGATAAATGGCTAGCTACGTACACAAGGATATAAATCACTGGCGATACATCGGGAAGAGCTCATCGTACAGATATCTCACACGGACTGTGGGTCTTCAATCGCTGTTATTCCGTGATGCGAATGGCATCGTTCTTTTTAATAACCATAGGGCGACGTTCGGTTCCGAATTCGACGTGGCAATCGAGCATGACTCCGAGGGATGCATCGCTCGGAATCTCAAGTTCGACAGCGATGGTGTTACCTTCTCGCTCGATGGATTTGGCTTCAAAAGGGCCAAACTGTACCCAAGACGGTTTTCCTTCAGGGAGAGGCCGGCGTAGGGCTTGTGGGTTGATATCGATCAGCACCTTGTGTGAGGAGCCTCGCACCAAATTGCCTGGCCGAATCGACGGTAGCATGCCATCGTACTTGTTCCCAGGCAATGTGTTTTCTTCGAGAACCCCGACAGGGCTTCGTTGCAACCCTCGATTGTTCGACGGTTCCACAACGCCAGCGTAACCACCTAGGATGTAGGGGAAGCGGCCAGGCGTGACGTGGTAATGGTAGCCACGCTGAGGGTCGGAATGCCCATTGCATGCATCGAGTGCATTCCCACTGGAAAGTTCGAGTGCCATTCTTCCCTCGGATTCGTAAGGGCCGTACAGAGGGAATCCGTCAAATGCAAAGCCAATGACGGGCGAGTGCCCTTTGCCGTTGTCCGAGAATGGAGATTTCACACATGCTGGGTACTTGTGATAGTGATAGACACCAGTCTGCTGCGGGTGACCGCAACATGCATCCAGCCATACCTCAGAGTAACCTTCTACCGCATTCATTCCTCCCATTTCAAAAGGGTTGAAGAAAACGACACCATTGAGTGCCATGCCGATAGGCCCCATCGGAACACGTGTGATTTTGCCAGCGAGTTTTGGCTCAAGCGGCAGCCGGAAGGTGAAGTCTTGGACGCGGATCGAGTTTGGATTGTCGCTATTCGGAAAGATCGCGGTGGGATGATTGGGGTAGCCTTGGCTCCGTAGGATCAAGAACGTGTCATCATGACTGATCTGCAGGTTTGGGATCCCGTCCTTATTGGAGTCCTTGGAGTGGTAGGAGAAGAGGTCTACGAAACGATTGGCGTCTTTGTAGTAGTAGATCGTCGGTTCGGTGGTGGATATGTACCACTTTCCACCGATGGGGCGGAGATCGAGCTCCGAGACGGACGGTGGATCGTCCCCGCGGACCGTAGCCTGAAGAAAGTAGGCATTCAGACCTGGACTAATAAATCCAGCAATGACAGCACCGGCGACAGCGGCACACGCTGTCCCGATAGGGGCATAAAATCGCACCATGAGGTCGTTCCTTGCGGCTGAAAGGGCGTTAGACGCTGCAGCGAACGAGCAAGTATGCGCTCGAAACCTGAAGAGACGATGAAGCAGCCCCAATTTCCCGAAGGAACTTCGAATTTACGGAGGTCAGAAGGGGGGGCGGACTTGCTTGGCTGGCCGCTCTCGGTCCATTTGCGTATGTTGATTGAACAGGGATTAGCACTGTTTTTTCGACAATCCTCAGGGCAGGGCAGGGGGGGAGCGACTAATTAGGCATCATGACTGCAGTTTCATTGGGATTTCCTGTGCCGAGCCAGTCGGACTCGACCATTGACTGGGGCCAAGCCTTGGAGAAGCATCGTCGCTGGTTAGCGACGGTGATTCGTTCGCGTTTGTCCGATCCTGACGCGGCTGAGGACGTCCTTCAAGAGGTTGCATTGGCGGCGATTAAGCAGTCGAGTCGTCCGACGGACCCGTCCAAAGTGGCCCCGTGGTTGTACAGGATTGCTCTGCGCAAGGTGATCAATCATCACCGCGTAACAGGTCGTCGGCGGAGGCTGCTCGAGGGGGCTGTCGCGGCTGGTAGGGCAGATGAGGAGTCTCGAGAGCCTCACCCTGGCGAATGGATGTTGCGTCAGGAGGCGATTGGATCGGTCGAGGATGGATTAGGCAAATTGGAAGCACAGGATCGGCAATTACTGATGCTCAAGTACTCCGAAGGTTGGGGCTACCAAGAGTTGTCCGAGCATCTAGGGATTTCGATCAAGACGGTCGAGTATCGGTTGCTCAAGGCGCGGCGTGCGTTGCGAGCGCAGTTGGGATAGTAGCTGGGATGCTTGAAGTGGCTGTTTACAGTTCGGATCTTATTAGGTGATTGTGAATTGTTTAGGGTGATGACTCCTATGGCACCATTAGAACTGCAACGATTGATTGATGGTGAGATGACTCACGCGCAGCGTGCTGACTTGCTGCATCGATTGGGTAACGATACCGAGCAATGGAAAACGCTGGCGATGTCCCTGCTCGAGGAGCAGCAATGGAGTCGTGAGGTTGCGCAAGTTGTAAGGCCCGAGAGCGTTCCAGCACCAATGCAACCATACTCCGAGTCACCGACGGTGATGTTGGCGCATCCTACCCCTTCGCTTGTTCGAGATGAAGGTACCAACAACCACGGTTCCGGTACCTCGTCAGGTATGTCGGCAGGGACGAGGCGATCTTGGAACTGGGTGAGTGCTCTCGCTGCAGGTGCATTGTTCACGGTTGGCCTCGCGGGAGGTTCGTGGATGCGATCGTTGCAGAGTGCCGGGGAAGGGCAGGGGGGGGCGATGACGCAAGTACCTGTCGTCGATGGAAATAGCCAGGTTGCCGTGAATGCGCCCAAGGGCCTTTCAGACTACAAATCTTCGTGGGAAGCAGCGGCTCCGTTGCGCATGGTCGTTTCGGGGCTCGATTCCAAAAAATCAGAGATCCCTTTGGTGAATGCCAAAGACATCGATCCGAATCTGCTGATGGCGAGCGAGGCGTTGGAGATGGCCAAACTCAACAAACAACTTCGTCGGCAAGGATACGAGATGGATGTAAGGCCTCAGTACTATTCCGGAAACTTGGGAGATGGCCGAAAGGTTGTCGTGCCCATTCATAACGTATCGCTCAAGCCCTACGGGTTGTAGGAGCGGTCAGACTATTACTTTTCAAGTTGGATTTCACAAGAAGGGTTTGACGGAATCATGAAAAGCATTTTGCGATGGAATCGAACGTGGATTAAGGCCGCGTCGCTGATGGGAGTAGCTGTTCTTGGGATCGCGGGTGCCAGTTCCGCACGAGCTCAACAGGCATCGGACGATAGTAAGACGGTACAAAAGCACTCGGTAGTTGTCGTTAGTTCCGGTGACGAAAATACCGAAAAGATCATGGAGAAGGTGCGTGATGGTATCAAGGAGTTACCCAAGGAGCAGCAAGAAAAAATCCTGAAGCAAGTTGAACAAGCGATGTCGGGTGCAATGAAGGCAAAAATTGCCACGGTCGTCGGCGATGCTGCTGAAGGTCAAGCAGGAGCTACCTCGCATACGATTACGGTGACCGCGGTCGAGAAGAACGACGGTAACAAGGACGCGACGGAGAAAAACAACAAGTCAATTCAGGCACGTGTTGTTGTGGTTGGACCAGATGGAAAACCGCAGGAGATGAATATCCAGCAAGGGGTACCTCGTCAACTACCACGTATTCCAGGAAATGTAGTCCCCGCTCAACCTGTCCCAGGCTTGAACGCATTCAAAATCGAAGATCTTCGCATGATGATCCCGCAAATGGTGCAAGGACAGATGATGCAAATGGATGCCAACGGTCCCAGTTACCGTATTGGTATTGCTATCGTCCCTGAAGATGAAGGTGAAGGAGAGGACGCCGAAGGCCTGGTTGTTCGCGAAGTGATGGAAGATTCGCCTGCCGAAAAAGCGGGTATCGAGCAGGGAGATGTGATCATCGCGATCAACGGGAAAGAAGCCGAAGGATTCACGGATTTACTCGAAGCGGTTCAAGCTGCCGGCAAGGCGAACGAGGATTTGCTGCTACTCGTCGAACGCGATGGCAAAGAAATGAAATTTGAAATCACACCAGCGAAGACCCAAGGCTCCGACGTGGGGATGCTCAACTTTAACTTGGCTCCTGAGGCGGGAATGATCCTCGATTTGAACGACGCAAAAGCACCAGCAGGTATAGCTTTTGGTCCTGCGATGATGGGCGGAAAAGCAGATGCACTTAAAGAGGAGATCGGCGAACTCAGGAAAGAGATCGAAGAACTCAAGGGTATGATCCGAAAGCTGATGGAAAAATAGTCGAGGATTAAGAGCAGTTTAGCGAAGGTGCATCGACGAAACGCGATGCATCATGGATAACCAAAGGATGGCTCGCTGGCGGCTTCGTGGTCCAGGCGAGCCGTCCTTTTTTCTTATCCCCATGTGAAGAATCTATGACGCTTGCATCGACCGTCATCATCTCTGCCAATCCCAAGTCCGGTGCGAGGAGTGGATTGGACCAAGCATCGTCTCTTCGCACCGCGCTTGAGCAATGCGGGTACATCGCAGAGATGTACACCGATATCGACGCGATGACTTCACGGACGGAGATTTGCCAGCGAGAAGGGACGCTCCGTACCGTAGTTTCTGCTGGGGGTGACGGAACAGCGTCCTTGGTGCTCTCGAAAATCCCGTCTGGGATCCCGGTTACATTGTTTCCACTGGGATCGGAGAACTTGGTTGCCAGCTATTTTGGGATGTCTCGCGATATTCATCAAACTGTAGCATGCATTGAAAAACTGGACACGGAGCCCTTGGATTTGTTCCTTGCCAATGGCCGATTGACATTGCTGGTGGCCAGTGTCGGTTTCGATGCCGAAGTGGTACGGCAAGTCCACGAGAATCGCAAATCGCACGTGACTCGGTGGGTTTACCGCACAGGTATCGTCAGGGCGATGTTCTCATATCGATGGCCAAAGTTTCGAGTGCAGTGTCTCGATGCGGATGGTGGATGGGGCGAGTCGGTCACTGCTAATTGGGTCTTTGCCTTCAATGTTCCTAGGTACGCCGCAGGAATTCGAATCATCGAATCGACGTCGATTTCGGATGGACTGCTCGATGTCGGAACGTTTCAAGGAGGGGGGTTGTGCCAAGGATTGTGGAACTATGGCATGGTGGTGCGAGGAGTACATGAGCGGTCGGGCGCATGGAAACGCTTTCAGACGTCAGGGCTTCGGGTCTCATTGGTGCAGGGCAATACAACTGCCAGAATTCATCCGGAGATTGCCTATGAAATCGACGGAGATGCCGGTGGGTTTCTTCCGTTGGAAGTGCTTTATTCGGGCAGGAAGGCCATGATTACGACCAGAAGATCGGTGGGCGTTTAAGTCGGCGGCAAAACTTGAGTTTTCAGCCGTTGGTCACACCGACGAGGAGTCTTGCAATTTGCTGATTTCATCATTGAGTCGATCGAGAGAGCGATTCACCATCATACGCACGGCGTCTTCTCCGCGCGAGACGAGTTCCGCAATCTTGCGATAGGAGTACCCGTCGAAATATCGCCATTTGAGGATCTGCTGATGCGCCGATGGAAGCTTGCACATGGCCGCATGCATGCGTTTGAGTTCGCTTTCGCGATGAGAACCTCCTGTGGGAGTATCCATGAGTTTTTTGTGCAAGCTCGGTGAAAGAGGCCCCTCTCTCGCGACATCTCGTTTCATGGAGTTGCGAAAGTACCTGACGGCATCAAGAAAATTATTTACGAGCATAGATCGAAGCCATGAATCGACGTGATTAGGATCTTTCGATTTGAGGGACTCGAGGTCCTCGTAGGCTTCCAGCATGGTCTGTTGAACCAGATCGGAAGCATCGATCTTGGATTGTAAATCGCGTGCGATCAAATCCTCGGCGAGTTCCTGCAGCATGGGGCGAATGCGGCTGAAGAACTCTTCCTGCGATTCAGGGTTGGGGGGCGGGTTTTCGGAATCCATGGAGTGGATGGAGATTCGGAGGCGTATTAGGCCTTCACTGTCCAGGTGTCCCCGCTGCTAAACAGTTTCTGAAGATCTCCCTTGCCTCGTTGCGAGACCGTTTGATCAATCTGCCCGCGTACCGCTTCCTCGAACGTCTCGTGGACAACATTGCGGAAGACGCCGATCGGTTCTGGGAATGCGGGATGCCTCATGCGCGAGAGGAGGTAGACGAGAGCTGGGTCTGCGTGTTCATCGTGGAATAGCAAGTCATCTTCTTTGACTTTACCGTCCGCGAGATTCACGATCTCTAACGAGAAACCGTTCAGGCGGATCCCCTTGTCTCGATTCTTTCCATAGATCAACGGCTTGCCATGCTCGAGTTCAATCGTGGTGTCATCACGCGTGGCCTTGTCTTGAGCGTAGCTAAACGCACCATCGTTAAACACGTTGCAATTTTGGTAGACTTCAACGAAGCTCGTGCCACGGTGTGCGGCGGCTCGTTTAAGAACGGTTGCCAAATGCTTAATATTGCTGTCCACCGAGCGAGCGATAAATGTGGCTTCGGCTCCAATTGCGATACTGATAGGATTGAGGGGGTGGTCAACAACCCCCATCGGCGTGCTCTTCGTGATCTGTCCTTCGACACTGGTTGGGGAGTACTGGCCTTTGGTCAACCCATAGATCCGATTGTTGAATAAGACGATATTGAGGTCGACGTTGCGGCGCAGCAAATGGATGAAGTGGTTGCCGCCGATGCTGAGCGCATCGCCATCCCCGGTGATTACCCAGACGCTCAGGTCGGGTCGGGACAGCTTTAATCCGGTGGCAACTGCAGGAGCACGACCGTGGATCGAGTGGACACCGTAGGTGTTTACGTAATAAGGAAAACGGCTGCTGCATCCGATCCCTGAAATGAAAACAGTTTGTTCGGGAGGTATGCCAATCTCCGGAAGAACCTTTTTCATTTGTGCCAAGATGGAGTAGTCACCGCATCCTGGGCACCATCGAACATCTTGATCGCTCGCGAAGTCGTCAGCTTTTAAAACGTTTAGCGCGGTACTCATGTCTGGTCGTACTTTAGTTGAATAAGTTTCAGTAGGAAGTGAGTCGTTGTTATGTTGTCGGAAGCCTCAATGATGACGAAGGCTTCGTTGAGTGCTGGATTGATTTGCGTCGACGAGCTTACTTGGTCGAGACCGCATTCGAGCGATGCGACGATTTGGTCATTTCACAGATCTTTTCGAATAGCTCTGTCACCGTAAACGGCTTACCCTTGACCTTGTTGTAACCGACCGCATCGACGAGGTATCTGCTGCGGATCAACATCCTCAGTTGGCCCATGTTGAGTTCCGGAATCAGGACCTTCTCGTATCGCGAGATGATTTCCCCGAGGTTGCTGGGGAAGGGGTTCAGATAACGAATGTGGGCTAGAGCCACACTTCGTCCGGCTTCTTGGGCTTTTTGAACCGCGGTTAAACAGGCTCCGTACGTTCCACCCCAGGAGAGAACGAGGAGTTCGCCACTCTGAGGACCGACGACCTGTTGCGGGGGCAAAAGCTTGGCCGCGTTGGCGACCTTTTGAGCCCGGATGTTGACCATCTTTTGATGGTTTTCGGGATCATAACTGATGTTGCCGGTGCCATCTTCTTTCTCGATTCCTCCGACGCGGTGCATGAGGCCCGGGGTACCAGGAATAGCCCATGGCCTCGCGAGCAACTCATTGCGTAGGTACGGCTTGAATGGTCCGTTTGGATTGTTATTTCCTTGCGGATGCTCGATCTTGATCGGGGACAATTTGGAAACATCGGGGATCAACCACGGCTCGGCGCCGTTGGCGATGTAACCGTCGGAGAGCACGACCACTGGTAACATCAATTGTGTCGCCAGCATCCAAGCTTCTTGGACGATTTCAAAGCAGTCTCCGGGGCTTCGGGCCGCGAGAACCGGCAAGGGGGCTTCGCCGTTACGCCCAAACATCACCTGAAGCAAGTCGGCTTGTTCCGTTTTCGTGGGGAGTCCCGTGCTAGGACCGCCGCGCTGAACATCGATGACCAAAAGGGGCAACTCCAGCATGATCGCCAGTCCCATCGCTTCGGTCTTGAGGGCGATCCCTGGTCCGCTGGAGGTGGTAACCCCCATCTGTCCACCGTAGGCTGCTCCGATCGCAGAGCAGACCGCAGCGATCTCATCTTCCGCTTGGAAGGTGCAAACACCGAAGTTCTTGTACCGTGCCAGTTCGTGAAGGATGTCGCTGGCAGGTGTAATAGGGTATGAAGCGTAGAAAACCTCTTTGCCGCTTCGCTGGGCGGCAGCAAGCAGTCCCCACGCGAGGGCTTGGTTACCCATGATGTTTCGGTAAGTACCAGGGGTCAGTTTTGCTGCTTCGACGTTGTACGAGTGTCCGAGCGCCTCGATGGTCTCGCCAAAAGCCCAACCCGATCGCAACGCCTTTTCATTTGCATCTGCGATGACCGATTTGCCAGCCCCGAATTTGCCATGGATGAATCGCAATGTCGCATCCATGTTTCGGCCGTAAAGCCAATAGACCAACCCCATCGCGAAAAAATTCTTGCAACGATCGGCATCTTTGGAGCCGAGGCCAAACTCAGCGACCGCTTCTTTGGTGAGGCGAGTCATCGGAACCTTGATCAAGCGATAGTTTTCCATCGCGGGATCTTCAAGCGGGCTCGTGCTAAGCTTGGCAAGCTTGAGGTCCTTGTCCTCAAAACTGTCTTCGTTGACGATCAGCAATCCTCCCTTGGGGAGATCCGCCAAATTCGTCACCAAAGCAGCGGGGTTCATCGCGACCAACGCGTCGAGCGTATCGCCCGGTGTATGGACTTCGTGTGAAGCAAATTGAACTTGGAATCCCGAAACCCCAGCGCGGGTGCCTCGCGGCGCACGAATCTCTGCTGGAAAGTCAGGGAAGGTCGCGACGTCATTTCCAAGAAGTGCCGATGTGTTCGTCAATTGCTGACCGAGCAACTGCATACCATCACCCGAGTCACCCACCAATCGCACGGTGATTCCACTGACAAACTTGACAGGTTTCTCGGTCGACGAGAGAGATTCGGTAGACATTATTTCCGTAGGATCAATTTCGATAGGATCGAGGTAGGATCAAAAAAACGAGCGACTCGAGATCTCCGCTGTGCCATCGGCCAAGCTCGCATGGATATTGCTTGCATTGTCCAGCCATGAACTTGGATTGCCGGGCATTCTGGAGAGAACTCCGCTCCCCTGAGACGAGGGACTCGCGTTGGGGGTATTTGACGGTTGTATCGATTCTCGGAGCTCGGTTGGAAGCCCTATTTTGGCAAATCACTCCTAGGTTGAGTATGTCAAAATCGCCGAAAACCCCCACTTTCCCAACGCTTTTCTTCCTAGGAATCACGAATTACGGGCACCTAACCGTAGGAAGCCTACGCGACTAATTCCCACGGCTCACCCCCATTGCTCAAGCGGTCCACTCGACGTGTGTGGGCTTTATTCGATGTGGGAGGCTTTATTCGACTTCAGACGTAACAGTATCGAGCACTCGGAGCTCAAAGTGCTCCAGCAATTTTCCCAAAGGTAAGATCAACGCGCGATAGAGATTCCACGAAGCGAACGCCCAGGGAATTGCCAAGAAGAGTGCCACTGGGACGGACGCCATCGCTGGAACGAACCGACTGATCACAAACTCGATCCCGAGCGGGGCGAGGCTCAAGCAAAACATCATAGGTATCAAGGTTGAGAGGAGCAACGTTGATACAACCGCCTTCCAATTGAACCGCTTGGGCTGAATCCCGCCAGCTGGTAATCCAAACGGGGCTAGGATCGACTGGAGGTTTGTTACCAGAAAGCAAACGGGGATGAAGGTGATAATCGCTAGCGGGGAGTAGAGAAGTTTATCCAACGGGATGCGCCAATAGATACCAATCCCTATGCATGTCAGTCCGGCGATCGCGAATACAGGGATGCCATACGCGACGTTACGCCCGTTCAAGATCTGATGCCTGGGAATCGGTGAGAGGACCCACGCTCGGAAGCCCGAGCGATCGAATCCAAACAAGTTTCCTAAGAAGCCCGAAGATGTGTAAAGGCAGAATCCCGCAATTCCCAATACGAGAAATGTATCCAAAAACGGATTGGCCGATGATCTCCAGTAACTCATGAAGAACAACAGAATGATCGGCTGGATGAAGGGACCCATCAATTGCAGTTTCATCTCAGGAGCTCGCCAAATCGAAATCCAGGTTTGCGCCACAATTGCGGACGATGTTTCATCCAACATTGGGAACGATCGTTCCATCCACGTGCTGCTCCCCTTGGTCCCTTCCTGCAATCCTGCAGTGGAAATTGCTTGGTTAGTCGCCGTAGGGGATGTCGATTCCGCTTTTGGTTGGGAGAGTCCGGGAGCCGAACCGAATCCATGCTGGTAGTACCGCAATGTGGTGGCATAGTTGCGTCGTAGCGATACCGCTGATATCGCCAGCATCCCAGGAACCAAGAAAAGCGTTTTCCAAGGTGATTTTGGAATCGACTCGGCACATGCGGCAAACCAAAAAGGAGGCAGGGTGATATCAAGCCAACTCAAGGCCTGATCCAGCACACCCGTGAACTCAGTAAACGACTCCGCGCGAAATGGCGCGGCTGATTCTTGCAATGAAGTATCCGTTTCGGGTGGTGTGTCGACTGGCAACGCTTTCGATGAGGAGGATGCAGTCGGTACCTCAGCCATGGAATCGGTAGCCATGGAATTTGCAGGGATCGGCGCTTCGGGGCTGGCCTCAGGGGTGTCTAGTTCTATGGGTGTGTCCGTAACGATGCTGTTGTCCGTAGTGCTTTCTTCGATCTTGCTGTCATGGAGATTCCCTTCGATCGATGGTATGGGAGCAATTGAGGGCAACGTACTATCTGGCAGTACTGTTGGTGGCGGAGGCAGAACACCGTGGGGGTTGGGCTTTGTGATGCGAGCAACGTACGAGGTGAGTTGACTGATGGAAATAGCAACGCCTGCCATCGTGATGCCAACGATAAATGGCAAGAAGAGCATTACCATTCGCCTACGTTTTGGATTGGCAACCCACGCTGAAAGGATACTTCGAAGGTGCGATGTCAGCGCCGTGATCATCACTAAATATGCCAGTAATGGGATAGCGATCAGCAGCACCGAGGGGCCGTGCGAGATCGATCCCCCGAGGATCAAGCCGATGCAGATGCACGTGAAGTAGATAAAGGGCAAGTTTCCAAGAGAGAGGATATGATTGAGGGAAAAGACATGGCTGGGGGAAATTGGCAAATGCATGATCCGGTCCATGCTGACTCCATCGCTCCGGGTCAGTTCGGTCGAGATTTCGATGATCCAAAACAAAAGAAAGACGAATACGAGACCGTTCCAAACGTAGCTCGTGTAGTTCATCGAACTCGCGTTCCGATAGAGAAAGAATCCCCCGATGGAACCGATGAGAACAGCGAAGAGAGTCCCCATACTGATCGCCGAATAGAACACAAAAACGACGACCTTGCCCAGGATCGATTCCCGCGACCAGCGATTCGCTACGACTCGCGATTGAAGGAAAACAATGGCGCTGAAATGCTGAATGCAAGTGCGGATCCAACCGGATAACGAATCATTCTCGGCGTTGCTTCCCGTTCGCGAAGCATGTTCTCTCGAGGGCAGGGTAGGGGAGGGGGGTGCCGTCGCAGACAGGGCAGGGCGGGGCAGGGGGGTGCCGGCGGTCTCAGGAGTCATGGCGAGGCATCCCCTTCCTGGGTCTTCTCGGCCTCAAGGGTGGATGGCACTGACCCACCGTGATCTACAGGGACGACTGATGGGCCGATGCTTGCTGAAGTCTCCGTAGAATCCAGCCAGTCCAATGTCGCCGTTGATCCACTTTCGCTGCCAGCAACTTCGATGAATTTCTTTTCGAGTGAACCCGATTCCAGGATTTCCTGCATCGAGTTTTGGAGGACCAATTTGCCTCCAACAATTACGCCGACATGAGTACACAGTCGCTGAACGATTTCAAGGACGTGGGAGGTGAGAAAGACGGTTGCACCACGATGCGTGAACTGCAGCAATAGGTCTCGAATGACCAAGGAAGCGACAGCATCTACTCCCTCGAACGGCTCATCGAGAAAAAGAAGCTTCGGATTGGAAAGCAGAGCTGCGGCAAGCGATAGTTTTTTTCGCATCCCGTGCGAGTAATCGATCGTCAATTTTTTTGTTTCGCGATCGAGGCTCAGCAAGGTCAGGAGTTCGGAGGATCGTTTGCGAATTTCGTCGCGTCCGAGGCCGTGAATGCGCCCGATGAACGTCAAATAATCGGTGGCTGTCAAATTATCGAAGAGCGCTAAGTTTTCGGGGATCACGCCGATTTGCCGCTTTGCCTCCAAAGACTGTTTCGAGTCGAGCATGTCACATCCGAGGACACGGATCGAGCCACTAGTGGGAGCTAATAATCCCGTCAGCATTTTAATCGTGGTCGATTTACCCGCGCCGTTAGGGCCTAGGAAGCCATAGAACGTGCCGGGTTCTACCGTTAAGTGGAGGGTGTCTACCGCAAGCCGGCCATGGAAGGCTCGGCAAAGTGCATCGGTGGAAATAACGGAGTTCATAGGTCAGAGTGCTTTGTTGGATGGCTCGAGTTGCCTACAAAATCTTCGAGTTTGGAAAAATCATACTCCTAGAATGGGACTCTGGGCTCCGTCGTCCTGCAATTTGCTCGCTGTGGCAACTCGACTTTCGACAAACTCCATTCGATTTGCCGCTACAATTCTTGGGAGAACCTGATGTGAAGGTTTGATTTTTCAGTCGAAATTGAATGATGGGGCCGACCATTGGCGAGGCGAAAGAAATCTCCAGCTTCCTACTCGCTAGACGCTTTGCGCGCCTTGCTGGAGCAGAACTTTTCGCTCCCGACATTTCGATCGGCTCACGGTGGGAGAGCATTCGGTGTAAGCGGAACAACCAATCGGGCTTCGGGCAACCTCTCGGACCATGCTACCAACGGCGAATCTTCCGACGGCGAAGTTGCGTATACGGACAGCGATAGAAGCACGAAAGAATTGGTGCTCGCACGATCTGCACACACTCGTGCGGAACAGTGGCAACCACGATTCCAGAAGATGATCGATCGCTTGCCATCGAATGTTTCCAAGGCTGGTAAGCCTCACGAAGACAGCATCGAGATTCTTGCGATTCATGCCTCCACGGTATTCGAAGCGGTGTACCGTACTCACTCCGAGGAGTGTCTAGCCGAGGAGTATCTGGTCTTTGTTTCGACCGATTGGAATTTGGGTTGTGGTTGCTCATGCTCGATCAGTGCTGGACGAGGAAACTGTTTGCACACCGTCGCTTTGCTCCGTCGCGTGCATGAAGACCTAGCTTCGCCAGGGTCGCAGATCGCTCAAGCGGTTTCTCAAGGGAGGTTTTCGGATCAAGGTTTCCAAATGGTGGATTACATCCCCGATTCTGGCCTAGCACAATTGGGCAGTCTGGATCGCTTGATCGCTTTACCCAAGTGGACGGAACACGCTGAATCGATTCGAGTCGACCGTATTCCTCACCGACGCACTCGGGTGGTGTGGCATATCGAGAGGCACTGGGGTATCGGTATTACGCCCTACATTCAAGTCGCTAACAAAAAGGGGAACGGTTGGAACCGCTCTAAAGAGATCGAGATCGCAGAACTTTGGAGCAGTGGAATTGAGTTGACCGAATCGGATAAACGCGTTCGAAAATGGATGGAGCATGAACTGGCAGGAAAGGATTTGCCGGTGATCGACATCCTAGAAGCGCTCGTCGGACAACCTAATGTCTTTTTGAGCCATCAACACGAAGAGGTCGACGTCTCCAGAAGCGATGGCCGCATTGTTTTGCACGAGATTCCGAAGGCTCGCAAGTTGCGACTTTGCTTTCGCGAGGAAACGCAATGGCCTGCGACCAATGTCTGTTTCCTCAACGACGGGATCGTAATGGTCTCTGAGATCGCGCGAAAAATCGCGGTGGCACGATTCGATGCCAAGCAAACAGAGATGCTCTATGATCTACGACGGATTGCTGATATTCCGGCCAAGCATCGCGATGTGATTTTCCAAAAGATGGAGGCACTGCAAACATTTCTCAATGTTGAGTTGCCGTCGCGGGAAGAGCTTGCAATCGCGGAATTGGTTGCCCACCCGGTGATGCTCCTCAAAAGCTTTCGAAATGGAGTCTTGGAGTATGGGTTGCGGGTCCGCGATGGCAAAGGCCGCCTGCATCGACCAGGCCAAGGCGTATTATTTCAGATCGATCGAAGCGGGGATGCGCCGACGCAGTGGGTTCGCTCTGCTGCCAAAGAGATCCAGCTTTGCCAACACTGGCGAGATCGACTCGGAATCGAGGTCGCGAACTGGGATGGAGCCATCGAGGATTTTTTTGAAGCGATGACTCTGGTCAATTCGTTGCAGACGCCTACGAATTGTGCTGAGCCAAGTGAGGGAGAAGCTGCGCACAACCACATCGAGGTATTGTGGGATCCAAGAAGTGAATCGAAACCGCAACTGGCAGGAACGATCGGCATCGCAAACTTGAGAGTTTCCATCGAACGGAAACGGGATTGGTTCCAATTGGCCGGTGAGTGTCTGTTGGGAGAGTCATCGATAGGGTTGCAGCAATTGCTGGATGCGATCGATGATAGCGAGTCTGTCCGGGTTGGTGCTGCAGCGGGGCAGGGCAGGGGGGGGAGCGATGGAAGCGAGTTTGTTCGTGTTGGGGATCTAGGTTGGGCGAAAATATCCACCGAGTTGCGGCGGAATTTGAAGCAGTTGCGAGAGTCGGTTCATAGCGAACGCAAGGCTTTGAAATTCGACCATTCCGCGGCGATCGAGATGCGAGCGCTGCAGCAACGGCTTCCGATTCAAACCCACAAGTCGTGGGAAGAGTGCTTAGACCGAGTCGCTAGTGCTCAGGCCATGGAGCCAACGTTGCCCGGTGGGTTTGCAGCATCGCTTCGCGACTACCAGTTCGAAGGTTATCGCTGGATGCGACGGTTGTGCGAATGGGGTGTGGGAGGTGTATTGGCCGATGACATGGGGCTCGGAAAAACCGTGCAAACGCTCGGCGTTTTGCTCGACAGGGCAGGGGAGGGGCCATCGCTCGTCATCGCACCGACATCGGTCGGTTTTAATTGGATGCGGGAGACCGAACGGTTTGCACCTGGGATCCAAGCTTTCCTCTATCGCGAAACCGATCGAGACGACTTTCTTCGTGGGCTGGGGCCTAACCAATTGGTGGTTGCAAGTTACGGATTGGCGTTGCGGGATATCGAGAAGCTCAAGCAAGTCGATTGGAATATTCTCGTTCTCGACGAAGCGCAAGCGATCAAGAACGGAAGGAGCAAAACCTCGAAAGCGATTGCCGATCTTGGGTCCAAATGGAAAGTTGCTCTGACGGGGACTCCGGTTGAAAACCACCTCGGTGAACTGTGGAGTTTGTTCCATACCGTTGCGCCAGGTGTTTTCGGCTCATGGGATCAGTTTCGGATTCGTTTTGCGAGTCCTATCGAACGAGATAACGATCCTGAGCGGCGAGATGCCCTTCGGAAACGCTTGATGCCGTTTGTATTACGGAGGACGAAAAAAGAAGTGCTTCGCGATTTACCATTGCGTACGGATATGAATCTGATGGTCGAGTTGAGTCCTGCAGAACGCAAGCGATACGATGCGGTTCGTGCGACTGCGATCATCGAAGCCGAGACCATCGCCAAATCCTCAGAGGATCAGGAGCAACGCTTCCGAATTTTGGCGATACTGACCCGATTGCGTCAGTTGGCATGCCATCCTCGATTGGTGGATGAAACCTGGAGTGAGTCCTCGGCAAAATTGGATCAACTCAAAGAGACGCTACTGCAACTCCGAGAGGAGGGTCATCGCGTTTTGGTTTTCAGCCAATTTGTCCAGCACTTGCAATTGATTCGAGCCATGCTCGATCAGGAGGGGATCACCTACCAGTACCTCGATGGCTCAACCCCTGCGAAAGCAAGGCAGAGCGAAGTGGATCGTTTCCAGAACGGAGATGCCGATGTGTTTTTGATTTCGCTCAAGGCAGGAGGGACCGGATTGAACTTGACCGCAGCCGACTATGTCATTCACATGGATCCATGGTGGAATCCGGCCGTGGAGGATCAAGCCACCGATCGTGCGCACCGCATTGGGCAGACCAAGCCGGTCATGGTCTACCGCATCATCGCGCAGAATACGATCGAGGAAGAGATTCTCAAGCTTCATGAAACCAAACGGGATTTGATCGCAGGGGTGCTGGATGGAGCCGAAAGTGCGGCCAAACTAACCACAGCGGACTTGATCGCGATCATCCGAGGTGAGCATTCTTAGTGCAGGCGTCTTTATCGCAACGCTTTCTATACGGGTAAGGATTCGCGGGCGTTGCGGAAACGGAGCGCGTTGAAGCGCAATGCAGTGATGCGAAGAGCAGGGCACTGCAGGGCAGGGGGTTAGCGCACCCAGTTTCCGGATTGCTCGCGGACTATGTTGAACCAGTCGGTTGCTGTGTGAGGAATGTTGTGCTGGTGCTGGTATCCGAAGCGTTGCATGATCCCCTCGTCGTGGTAGGCGAGAACGCCCAGCAGGATTAAGAGGGCGTAGGTCATGAGGTTAGGAATGCGATTCTCGCCCCAGAATTTGAGGGCGGTGCCAAAGCTATGCTTGAACACATACCGACCTCTTCGAAATTCGACCGACCAAATCTCGTCGAGCAGGATGTGCGACATGAAGCCGATGAAAACGGCTACGGTTTTAAAAAGTCGAAGGTTGATGTTTTCAGAGGAAGAAACCAGAAAGACAAATAGAGCGGCGATGAAAGCAGCCGGCAAGCTGTGCCACATTCCGCGGTGGACTGTATATCGTCGGAATAATTCTGCGATGCCAAACCGGAGGAAGAAGTAGATCCCGCCGGTGATTAGAAGCATCATTTCGTGCGAAAGCCCAACCCGTTCAAGTCGGCTGACCATGAGCATAGGGACGAAGGCAGCCGCGAATGCAACGGCTTCGCGAAGCGGAATCCCCGAATCGCTATCGAGATCGGGGAGCATTCCGCTGACCGCGCAGAGTCCACCAGCGATCACGCAGCTTTCCCAAGGCATCCCCGATTGGTATCCCCCTAAGCCGAACAGTGTGCCGGCGATGGTGCTGACCGTAATATGCGTTTTGAAGTCGGCCATAGGGTAGGGGGGCTTCAAGGAATTAGGGCAGGGGGGACCGTGAGCGGCGATGCGCTGGCGGCCGGTTCCACTGCGTTTGGGATATGTACCTCGGGAAGGGTGATACCAAGAGCGCGGTGGCAGAATCAATATTGGCTCGTGGGACCCGAATGTTCTTTTGTGGAAACTGGCCTTCGTTCCATCGATGGCATATGGTTATAGTCGGGCCCGGCTGATTGGAAGGATGGTGATTCAACGGCAATCGGCTAGTTCAACTTCGAGAAAGCACAATTGCATGCAAACATACGACATCATCATGTTGGTCGTTCTCGCGGCCGCGACAATTTTTGGGGCGATCAAAGGGTTTGCATGGCAAGTTGCATCGTTGGCTTCGATCGTGGTCAGTTATTTTGTTGCTAGCTATTTCCGAAACGATGTTGCCAAGGTGATCAATGCGCAGCCTCCTTGGAACATGTTTTTGGCGATGTTGCTGCTGTATTTCGGAACAAGTTTGGCGATTTGGCTAATGTTTCGCATGATCAGCTCGTCGATTGACAAGATCCGGTTGAAGGAATTTGATCGTCAATTGGGTGCGGGTTTTGGCTTGATCAAAGGTGCAGTGCTTTGCTGTCTAATTACGATGTTTGCGATGACGCTGTTAGGTCGAACTCAGCAGCAAGCGATCGCGAACTCACGGAGTGGACATTACATCGGCCAGGTCCTTTCCCAGGCGGGCGGAGTTCTGCCGGCGGAGGTTAAAGAGGTCATCGGTCCGGTCCTCGCGAATGTTGGCAAGCAACTGGAGCAGAGTCGCGATCCGAACTATGTCCCCCCTGTGAATACGGGATTGCCAGGAGGCGACGATCCTTGGTCCAAAGGGTTGGACGCAGCGGTGAACGCATGGGGACAAGAAATGACAGGTGGCGGGCAGTCGCCAGCGGGTGAGCGTAACACATCGGGCGGGATCCTCAGCCGCTGGTTGAATCCGAATGACACACCAGCGCCAAGCAACCCAACGCCGGCGGCTCCGCTGCCAATAAATCCGACTCCGGGGAAGGCCCCGGGCGGTTTGTACCCGCCTGGTTATCCGGCGAGTTTCCCGAGCACAGGTGGGAATTTAAGCCCCGGATACAACCCGTAAGGTTGCGCAACCGTCAAAGCTAGCCAAGCCCCCCGGGCTTTGCGAGCAATTCAATTTCCCTCTTTCGGCGATGGTCCCTTTTCGGAAAAATCGAAATTTCCAGCGCAGTTTCACTTCGGCGGCGTGCTTAAGTGGGCCGAGTCGGGGCAGGATCCTAAGAGTCCGATGGGTTGGGGCGGCTGTCGATTAGTGGATGTTTAGCGTGAGCTTGGTGGTCGGTTGCTTCTCGGCAGTTCGACGCTCGTTGTTTTCCAGTTTTCGGTCGATGCCTTGGGTTGCGTTGGCTCTAGAGTCGGGGCGACAGAGTTGATGGCGTACGGCGATTAGGTAGTCAACCGCGGAACGACAGTCTTGAATCGGTACCCAAAAGCCGTCTCCCAACAGGGCTTCCAATCACCAGAACTATCCCCAAATAACGTCCGATAATGTTTCTTATGTTCGGTTTTCGGTTACGAAATCCCTGGGAAGCCAGGGGTTTTGGTTTCTCGGGCTTGGGTTGGTCGCATGTTGCATTCGTGTTCCCTGCCGGTTGGTTGGGTGTGTTGCTTGGAATGCTTAGGGCAAGTCGCTGTTTCCCATTTTCTGCTCGAGATCGCTGGCAATCTTTACGGCCAAAATTGCGGTTTGGGGCCCGCCGAGCCTTTAGGCGGGTGCAGGAATCCTTGTGCATCGGTTCCGCTCAAGCCATTCCCGTGCGATGATAGCGACTCGGGTTTTCGGATCTTGCCGCTTGTAATGCCGAGGAAACGTTTTTGCTTCCGTCAAACCTTAACGGCCTCAGCCCAGGCGACCCTAGAGCCGGTGAGCTTCTTGCGGGGGATCTTCCAACTGGGGATCTTCCAACTGGGGGGCCGCCTGACGGCCGAAATACCACTCGGCCGTTGGGACCCCATTTGCGCCATCGCGCAAGGCGGCTACTTATCATCGTCTTTACCCTTATCGGTATTTGGGGATGCGGATGGCTGGTCCGTTTCTTTGCTCGCTCCGACGAAGTCGCTCGCTTGGCTTCGATGATCCTGTTCGCTCCCGCGCCCATCGTGGCTATTTGGTTTGGTTGGCGCACGCGGTTGCGATTCGAAGACTGGCTCGTCGCTTCGCTATCAATTCTTGTTGGGTTTCTCGTCTGGAACAGCGTCATGCTCCAGGGTCTCAACGATCCTGTGCAGTTTCGGGAGGTCGTCTCCAAGAATGCCGTGCATTGGTTCCTGTTCTTGATAGTTGGTACTGCAACAGCCCGATCGATACAGTGGGCGTCTCGAATCGGAATATGGTCTATGGTCAGTTGCGATGACGAGCCAGAGACCAAGGCGTTATCGGTGATTCGGCTGATGGGGATAACGGCGACAGTAGCCGTGTTTGCGGTTTCCTATCGCGCGATCTTTCATGCTTCGCTCGAAGAAGCCAAATCATGGATTTATATGGGAGCACCAAGTGGACCGATGCATTGGTACTCGTGGTTTCCACTCCGATCCAAGATCTGGGTTTCGGGAGCCATCGGTGGAGTGTTGATTGGATTTCATTGGTACGCGGTCGTCGTAATCCTTCGGTTGGGTTCGTACCGCATGCCGGGTCTCGTTCTCTGGAGCATTGCAGTGGCGGGCCTTCGATGGAGTGCGAACCAAATCTACTGGGGCGAGATACCGATCTGGATCGATCTACCGATTACGATCGATCTCGACTTCCGACCTTCGCAAATCGCAATCCAAATGCTCGTCGAAGGAACCTTGCAAACCCTGATCACGTGCGTATCGATTTATGGATTGCGCGGTTGTGGTTTCCGGATCGGGAAAAGGGGCAGGGCCCCCCTGCCCTAGCCTTCCCTAGCGGTGCTGCCATGGGGGCAAATTAGGTGGCATCCAACTGTGCGAGCCGTCGTAACGCCACTGGCTCAAGGCCAGTGGAGGCCGGACAATCCTTCTGCGTCAGATACCCCAGCAATGTTGGAAATGCTCGAACGAAGTCAGTTCTCGGTGGTTAGACGCTGAAGGTGTGACCGTGTTGGCTCACGGTGCCATCTTCGAGTTGCTCAAGGTACGAGCCCATTTTCCGGAACTTGTCGTAGCGGCGTTCGAGGAGTTGTTCTGGATCGGTTTTTACCAATTGCTCGAGGGTTTTTGCAAGATAGTTCTTCAGTCGAGCCGCCATTTGATGATGGTCGCGATGCGCGCCGCCGAGGGGTTCCTCGATGACATCATCGACCACACCGAGTTGTGGCAAATGCTCCGAAGTGAATCGCAATACATCTGCAGCCTTGGGCGCATGCTGATGGCTCTTCCAAAGGATACCGGCGCAGCCCTCAGGGCTAATTACGGAGTAATAAGCGTACTGCAGCATAGCGATGCGATCCCCGACGCCGATCCCAAGTGCGCCCCCCGAGCCACCTTCGCCTATGACGATGCAAATGATCGGCGTTTTGAGCTGGCTCATCAGGAACATGCTTTCCGCGATCACCTGAGCTTGGCCTCGTTCCTCGGCACCGATCCCTGGATATGCACCTGGAGTATCGATGAAGCAAATAATTGGAATACTGTACTTTTCAGCCAATTTCATTTTGGCCATCGCCTTGCGATAGCCTTCGGGATGCGCGCAACCGAAATGGCACGCCGCGCGTTCCTTGAAGGTTCGGCCTTTTTGGTGCCCTACGACCATGACTTTTTGACGCCCTAGTTTGGCGAATCCGGTCAAGAGAGCGCGGTCGTCGCCAAAGAACTTATCGCCATGCAATTCGATGAACTCATCGAAGGCTAGGTTCAAGTAGTCGCGTGTGTAGGGACGGTCCTTGTGGCGGGAAACTTGAACGACTTGCCAAGGGGTAAGTTTCGAATAAATCTCTCGGGTCTTATCCGTCCAGCAACGTCGAAGTTGACGAGCCAATTCCTGCTGCTCTTCCGAAGGGTTTGCAGCGGCTTCGAGTTCGCCCAATTGCGCTTCGATATCCAACATCGGTTGTTCGAATTCAAAGCCTGGTGATGCGCTTGGCATGATTTAGAATGGGTGATTGGTAGGTTGAGGATTTGGGAGTATCAAACTTAGCAGTGACTCTTTCTAAATACGATCTTAGATCGAGGCATTCGATAAGCGTGGCCATGACGGGTACGGCCTAGGTTGGGGCATCGATTCGGCCGCCTCCCTGGAAATCGTCGAAAACATTGATATCTGGAATGCGGGGTGGCTTCTTGAAGATCGGGGTGCCGCGGAGCATTTTGAGGACATCCCACATGCTGTCCGGTCGGTCCTCAGGTTTTTTGGCAAGCATTTTTCGGACGATTGCGTTGAACTCAGGAGTCACGTTTTCATTGCCGACGAGAATCGACGGGACGGATGCTGAAAGGTGTTTGCTCAACAGCTCGTTGGGTGTGTTTCCGGTGAAGGGAGCGCGGCCGGTGATCAATTCGTAGATCATGCAACCCATGGAGTAGATATCGCTGCGAGGGTCCAAGGTTTGTCCGCGGATCTGTTCTGGGGACATGTAAGATCGCGTTCCTTCCACTTTGGTTTTACCGGCAAAGAGCTTGCCGAGTCCCGTTTTGACTTTTTTGGCGATCGTAAAGTCAATCATTTTAACTTCCCAGTTCCTACTCAAAAGGAAGTTATCAGGCTTGATATCGCAATGGACATAGCCCTTGGAGTGCAGGAAATAGAGTGCCTCGGAGGATTGCTCGGCGATGTTTGGTAACTGATACGCGATGGGTTCGGGCCCTTTTCGCATCGCCATTTTCAAGTTGAGTTCGCTGAATAGTTCCAAAACAATGAACGGCGTTTCAGCATCGGTTCGATATTCGATGAGTTTGATGATGTTCTTGTGGCTCATCCCTTTGGCCACTTCGAATTCATGCTTGAGGAACGCGATTTCCTCTTTGTTCCCTCGCTGTTCGGGGCGGAGGACTTTTAACGCAAAGCGAGCGTTGTCCTTGTCTCGAATCGCTTCCCAGACTTGGCAGGTACTACCGAGTCGGATCAGTCGAGCGAGTCTATAGGAACCGAGAAAGTCGCGAACCTTGACCATTTTAAAACTACTACTGTGGCAAAAGGAATTATCACCCCCCTGCCCTGCCCTGCATCGGGGACGCCGAGGCAAGTGAAACGGATGCCGATTGTGCCTCGGTATGCCGTTTCGATTTGAACTGTCGTTTCGCCTCGGAACATCGAGTCGAACACAGAAAGTTCGGGTCGAACACGGGTTGGTCGTGGTACAAACCCGGGGGATGCATCTTCTGTACTATAGGCAAAACCCGCAAAATCCGAAAGGATTGACCTTTCCAGCGACTCCCCTACATTCTCTCGCAATGCCACGTGGTTGGGCGAGTTCAGTCCCGGGGCGTAACGCGAAAAAAGCATCGCAACTCGAGCGTTGAGTGGCGCAAGCCGTATTCAAAACCTTCTATTTCCAAGGAATCTATACCATGGGCCGTTCTGGAGTTATCACATTCAAAGGTTCCCCAATGACCCTTCTCGGGGACGAACTCAAGGTGGGAAGCAGCTTGCCTGACTTCACCCTTCATTACTTCGAGGGTGGATTGAAGACGATTACGCCTAGGGATTTGGCCGGCAAGCCGACGATTATTTCCTCGGTTCCGTCTCTCGATACCGGGGTCTGTGCTATCCAAACCAAGAAATTCAACAGCGAATTGGCCGCCATGGAAGGAAAGATCAACGCTGTTACTGCTAGCCGCGACCTACCGTTCGCCATGAATCGCTTCTGTGGCGCTGAGTCCATCAAGAACATGCGTGTCGGTAGCGATTACCAATCGGGGGATTTCGGAAGCAAAACTGGGCTTCTCATCGACGAGCTCAAGCTGCTGACCCGAGCGGTTATCGTTGCGGATGCCCATGGCAAAGTCGTTTATGTAGAGATCGTTCCTGAAGTGACCTCAGAGCCCAATTACGATGCGGCGTTGAGTGCGTTGAAGTCGATTCTCTAGACCCGAGTGTGGGATCGAATCTTAAGAACTGAAATCGCGGGGGCGTAGAACGACCTACCCCCCTGCCCTCTGCTGTGCCCTCTGCCCTAGCCTTAGGCGTTAAGCCATGAATACAAAAAGCTCCTGCCTCGAAGCTTCGCGGCCTCTTCCTCAGAAAAATAGTCGCTATCGCGTTTCAGCTGTCGCGTTTCAGTTGTCGCGTTTCAGTTCGCCAGCAATACGTTTTATTTCGCCGGCCATACGTTCGACCATCGCACGTAACTCTCGCATTTCTTCTTTGAGCTGTTCGTTCTCTTCCATCAATCGCGCCATCGGGGCTCCTGGAGCGTTTGGTCCGGGTGGATTGATTCCAGGTTGTCGTTGGTTTTGCATCGAACGAGCAAATGCTTCCTTGGCGTTGCCTAAGTCCTTTTCAATATCGTCAGCCTTGCGAGTGACCTCGTGAGCCATGTCGTGCATTTCGGCCATCTTGAGGTTTTCAGCGGCGACTCGCAGGTGCTGAAGTCGTTTCGCAGTTCGCGCGAACTTCTCAGCTTGCTCGGCATTCGGACGCCCTTGGCGGGCACGCTCGGGCGCCTCCGGACGGTTTTGTCGTTCTGATTGCTGCTCCAATGCAGCCGTCAATTCAGCGGCTTCACGTTTGCGCTGTCGAGCTTGTTCAGGTTTACCGTTCTTTGACAATTCCTCCGATTCCTCCAGAAGCTGCGCAATTCGAGCTTTGATTTCTTCACGCTCATCAGCGTGAGAAGGTGCAGCGTTTGAAAGGAAGCAAGCGGTGGAAACGGCAGCGGATGCAAGCCAAAGGTGGTAACGCATGCGAAAGGTTCCTGGGTGTGAAGTAAGGGAGAGGCGAGCCCGATCGCACAGGAATGTCAAGGTTCCGTGTGGGGCGTGAGAGCAGGTTTTTCCATGCTCTATAGAGACGACTATACTTGGTTGGGAGAGCGAGCGGCAAGACCTAGGGTCCAGTAACAATTCACGGAACCGGTAAATTCAAGCAATCGCTATCAAGAAGGGGATTCCGTGCGTCTCGACACGGGCGGGCTGCTTGGTGGTGGAACTGTAGATTTTCGTACATCGCGAGCCGCGAGCTCGCGTCCTATGATATCAAAGCGTGTTTTGCTTTCGAACGGTTCTAGGCTACGAACCAATTCGCTCATCAACTCCTCGATCCGGCCGAAAACCTTGGTGATCTTTCCTTCGAAGTAATGAGAAGCGATGGCAGCAGGGATCGCAACAATCAAACCGGCAAGAGTTGTGACCAGGGCTTCGTAGATGCCCACTGCTAGGAAATCGGCTCGATTCTGTCCCGCGGTCAGTTGGGTGGTGTCGTGGAACGCGCGAATCAATCCCCATACCGTACCGAGCAGTCCTAGAAGTGGCGCGATACCTGCACCGAGATTGAGCCACCGAACGTTGGCATACGCGCGATCGACTTGCCTTTGAGTAGCTTCGGTGACCGCTGTGGCGATTTCCGATTGAGGCCGTCCTGCAAGAATTATTCCTGCTTTCGCGATCTCGGAAGCAGCGCATCGAGACTCATTGCAAATACGATACAGTTCCCTCGGGTCGATTTTACCCGACCTCAGCGCGTTAGTCATTGTTTTTCGAAACGAGTTGGGGAGAAGCCGTCCTGAACGCAAGCCGATCCAGCGATCGAAAACAAAGGTCACCACGACCAAGCTGGTGACGCCGATCGGGATCATGAACACACCACCGCGAATCAACAGATCGATAAAATCGATCCCCATTTGTTTTTTGTCGACCGGTACTTCCGCTGCGATGATTGTCGGCGACGAACCATTTGCGTCAGTGGTTTGTCCCAAGCTCACTCCGCAGAAGACAACAGCCAAAACGAAGATCCCTACAAGCAATAACCGTTGCCCCTTGTCTCTCGATTGGGGATTGTCTGAATGCGTTTTGGGGCAAGCGGAACATAAAAGGGATCGCGATCGTGGTGGCACGCACTGCTCCTTTGTGACGACGAATAAAACAGTGGAATTAGTATAACCCAAGGCCGAAGGCATCAACATCAGAAACTGAGAGGCGGGTCCTATCTCAAGCGGAAAAGCTCCCCGTGAATCCCTTTATGAATACCCCTATCAATCCGATAAAGTCTTGCTGTTTGTGAATTATTCCACAGCGGGCCCCACCGAAAAGCATTCCGCGTCGCTAGAGAGGTAATCCCAAGGGATCCTCGAGATCGCGCCTGATTGTTCGAGCATGAGTACCGTATTTCGGATCGTTGCCTCAAAATTGCTGCGTGCTATGCGATCACCAGCAGCGATGCTGCGCCAATCGATGACCAGGAAACGTATCTCTGATTTCGATTGATCGAGCCATTTCGAATGGTTTCGAAGCAGGAGTTCGAGCGATGCAAGTTCGCTGAGTCCGACCTCCAGGGTCGGAACAGTCAGAAAAAATGTGTCGGTGGTTCCGACCACCAGCCAGCGACTCGATGATCGAAATTGTGTGGGGAGAACGCGAGATCCGTCATGCCTGTTGATCCAATCGGTATAGATTGGGAAGGTCGATAAACCAGTCGATAAACGAATTGACGGAGGCGACGAGAGGTCTTTCGGATTCACGGCCCCCCCCTGCCCTGCCCTTTCGAGGGATGGCTCGCGTCCGGCGTCGTTGCTTTCTGTACTGCCCTCTAGGGCATCCCCCCTGCCCTCCCCTGCCCCGGGTTGATCCGGAACCGAGTGCCGGCTCAGGAGTGTAGTTTGGATATTGACCTGGGGGTTCGCGATAGTAGTAGGGATCAGTTGATCGATGGCGACCAGTAAACGAGGGTCTGCCGTGGGCCACGCCGCTAATGCGATGACGCTCCACGCGAGCGAGATCAAGGCAAGTGGGAAGATCAAATAACCGCCCGATCTTTCGCGAAGCCACTGGATAGCTTGCGCTGCCGGCCAAGCTAACATCGGGGTTGCTACCACCCAATCGCGATCAAGGTGGGTGGTGAATATCCACCAGAGAAGGATCCATACCAACCATGCCATGGAGGAAAATCGAATCTCACGATCCCGATACCCAGCCACGGCACCGATCGCGGCGAGCGGGATCAGCAACAGTCCATGCGCCATGGAGTTCCAAAGAATGCTGTTGAATGCATCGGCCAATTCGCTGAGCGACGCGCCGAGCATGGCGATGTTCGAGTGTGCAATCGCCAACGTTGGAAGGAAATCGTGGGATAGCGGGGAACCGTGCAGAAAAGCTCGAAGTTGCCATGGTATTGCAGCTGCGACGAATACCGTGAGCATCGCCAATCGTGCGATAACGGATCGACTCGCCACGGAGTTGCGATCGTTCCAATTACATTTTCGATCGCGCGAATTGAAGTTGATCATGCGATAAAGAAGGATGCTGCCTAGGAAGATACCAAGGAGTGATTGGTAGCTAAGTGCTCCCGCAGCAATGCACCATGAACTGAGCTTGGGGATGGGCTTTTCATTAGGGAATTGGATCAAAACCATCGATGCGGTAATCCAAAGCATTAGCCCCCCTGCCCTGCCCCCGAGTCGGACCAGTTCGTGCATCCCCGGGTGAGCTATGAGCAAAAAAGCGGTCAGGGCGGCGGCTAATGCACCGAATCGCCAGCGGATATTCGAAGCGATCATGAGAATAGCGATCAGCCATAGCGACGCATGGAGGACTTGTCCGGAGAGCCATGCGCACGTGAGATGGCGAAGCGTCGCTTCGGGTGATAGGCTGGGCCGTATAACCTCAAGAAACGATGTCATTGCCAGGGCCGGCATCGTGTTGCCTTGAGGGCCGTTTGCCGCACGATGGAGATCGAACCAACCGATCGAGTTATCGAGGTAGTATTTTTTCGTTGAGAGCATCTCGATCTCTCGGACGTCTGCATCGTAGCTAGGTAAGCATGAGCCGAGTACTGCAATCGTTGCGAGCCATACGGCACCGACGACTGAAAGACCGATCAATCGACGACTCCAAGAGGATGCGAATGAGGAATCGCTTTCGATAGAACGTGGTGTTGCGAGATAGAACAACAAGTACCATCGCGACGTCAGAGCTACGATGACTGTCGATAGGGCAAGGGGCAATAAGAAGCGGGGGCCGAAAATCCAGCCGTTCGCTAGGGTCAGTAGCGATAGGATTGCATGGCCGATCGCGATCGAAAACCCGCGAGTGGCCATTGGACCATTCCAGTGGTCGAGCGATTCCCTGGTAGCGATGGGGTGGCCTATCCACCACGACGCCGCAAGCCATCCTGACGCGAGGAGAAGGATCGGAACTCGGTCCATCCATGAGGCGTAGAGAAGGCCGCCGGTCCATTGTTTCCAAAGATCGGACAGGCTAGCGACATCGACGAGCCAGAGTTCCAGTCGTGAGGTTTGTAGGAATTCTCCGTAGGGGTCGGCCAGCGGCATGGAAGGAATTAAGAGCATTGCCGCCGAGTAGCCGACCAAGAGCAGTCCGGCTGCAACGATTGCGATCCATTTTCCTAATTGTGGCTGATTTTTTGGCACTTGAGAGTGGGCCGAGCAAGCGAAATCGTGGCTGAGAACTAAACTCACGGTGTACCGTCGGTCTGCGGCGGGGGCCAGCGTTGGTCCCCCAGTCGGACGTAGATTGGACGTATATCGAACGTAGAATCGTACGAAACGATGCTGGCGGTGTTTTGCGATACTCCTTACGGTATCGTAGAAATCGTTTGCAAGCCAACAAGATTCCCTGCTATTGTTTCCCTTATGAACCAACCACTTTCAGGCATATTTACACCGAATATTACACCACTGGACGCCAAAGGCCGGCTCGATGAAGACAAGCTGCGGGGCTATGTCGATTGGTTGATCGAGCATGGGGTTCACGGATTGTATCCGAATGGCAGCACGGGTGAGTTCGTACGTTTCACTCCGGAGGAGCGACGTCGGGTCATCGAAGTGGTGGTCGATCAAACACGAGGGCGAGTGCCGATTCTCGCTGGGGCTGCGGAAGCCAACGTCGCGGAAACCATTCGAGCGTGTGATACGTATGGAGCCTTGGGTTGTCGGGCAGTCGCTATCGTTGCACCGTTCTACTACCGGCTAGCTCCAGATGGTGTCTTTGCCTATTTCAAGGAGATCGCTGACAACGTCTCGGTGGATGTTACTCTTTACAACATTCCATTGTTTGCATCGCCGATCGATGTTGCGACTGTCAAGCGATTGGCGCAAGAGTGTCCCCGCATTGTCGGGATCAAGGATAGCTCCGGGGATATTCCACACATGATGCGGATGATCGCCGAGGTTCGTCCGCTGCGGCCAGATTTCTTTTTCTTGACCGGTTGGGATGCCGCTTTGGTCCCGATGCTCTTAGTCGGCTGCGACGGTGGTACCAACGCTACCAGCGGTGTGGTTCCCGAGTTAACTCGGGCGATCTACGAAGCGTGCAAAGCAGGTCAGTGGGACCGGGCGATGCAATTGCAGTACCGTTTATTGCCGCTGTTTGATGCCATGATCGCGACGGTCGAGTTTCCAGAAGGCTTTCGACGGGGAGCGCAGATCCGAGGTTGGGATCTCGGGCAATCCCGACAGCCGCTCACACCGCAGCAAACATCTGCAGCGGATGTGGCGCAACGAAAGATTCGTGAGATGCTTTCCGGTTTCGATTTTATGCAGGCCAAGAGTCCACAAGCCAAGGTTGTAGCGGCGGATGCAAGCGATGCTGTGATCGATCGGATCGTATCCGAGGTTCTGATGCAATTGCGTTCCAAGTAACCGGATACGCAAGTCATCGGCCGATTGTAAGCCATCGGCACAGGTGATAACTCGGTTTTGTTTCGTCGGTTTTCGACTAGATCCATGTGACCCTGCTAAGATTGATAGGAGCCATGAAGATTCGAGAGGATCGCGACTGGGAAACTCGAGTGCTGTCTGTGATGGAGTCTCGCAGTCGTGCATTGGGATGGCTCTCGATGGCGTCTATCCTAGGTGCACTTATCTATGTGCTCGTGGCTTCGTTGCAGAGTGTACGCAAGCACGAATTGGGGGCCCCATTCGTGCTTGATTTGAATCGCGCGAGTGAGGCCGAGCTCAATTTGTTGCCAGGCGTTGGTCCGAAAATGGTGCGATCGATTTTGGATCACCGTCGATCTCGAGGCGGATTTGATAGCGTTGAAAATCTTATGGAGATTCCGGGGATCAAGGAGGGACGCTTGAGGCAGTTGGCCCCGTATGTGCGCGTCGGACAAAGTTCCGCGTCGGGAAACATCAACGAGCCGGCCACGAAAAAGTGACCGGAAGGTGCGCGTGGGGTTCTGTTACGGATTGACTCCCTGGACTAGGCCTTACAATCGTGGGGGGTGGATTCCTAAGGACGGTTACTTTTTGGTAGAGACTACCGCGCATGCATTATCTGGAAGGTCCGATCGAATTCGATTTGGATAGTCGTTTTCAACCCGCGGGGGATCAGCCGCAGGCGATCGATGCTCTGGTTCGTGGGATACGTCGTGGGGACAAGCATCAAGTGCTGATGGGGGTTACCGGTTCGGGGAAGACGTTCACCATGGCCAACGTGATCGCTGCGGTCCAGAGACCGACGTTGGTGTTGAGTCACAATAAAACGCTTGCGGCCCAGTTATACGCTGAATTCCGGGATTTCTTTCCTCGCAACGCGGTCCATTACTTTGTGAGTTACTACGACTACTACCAGCCGGAAGCCTACATTCCCCAACGCGATATCTACATCGAAAAGGATGCCTCGATCAACGAAGAGATCGATCGTTTACGATTGGCTGCGACCAGTGCACTGGTCAGTCGTCGCGACTGTATCATCGTCGCAAGTGTTTCATGCATCTACGGATTGGGGTCACCGGATGAGTACCGACGGATGGTGATTCCGATCCGTGTTGGTGAAACATTTCAGCGCGAGGATTTGATCCTGCGGCTGATCGATATTCAGTACGAGCGAAACGATATAGCCTTCGAACGCAGTCGGTTCCGCATTCGTGGGGACACGATCGAGCTGTGGCCATCGTACGAGGAGTTCGCGTATCGGATTGAAATGTGGGGTGACGAAATCGAACAGATATCGATCATCAATCCTGTGAGTGGCGAAGCGATATCGCGGCACAAGGAAGTCTATATCTATCCTGCGAAGCACTTCGTGACGTCTGAGGATCGTATCTTGAGCGCCGTGCGTGTGATTAAGCAAGAGCTCGAGCAGCAGCTTGAAAAGTTCAAGGCCGAAGGGAAGTTGCTGGAGGCGCAGCGACTCAATGCGAGAACGCGGTTTGATATCGAGATGCTCCAGCAAGTCGGGTACTGTCCTGGCATCGAAAACTACTCTCGGCCCTTGTCTGGAAAACCGCCGGGGGCTACTCCAGACACGCTTTATGATTTCTTTCCTAAAGACTTTTTGCTGATGATCGATGAGTCGCACGTTACAGTGCCTCAAGTGCGAGCGATGTATGCTGGAGATCGCAGCCGTAAAACGACGCTCGTTGAGCACGGGTTTCGGCTTCCTTGTGCGCTCGACAACCGGCCGATGAAATTTGAGGAATGGGAGGAGAAAAGCGGCCAAGTCATCTTTGTGTCAGCGACACCGAGCGATTATGAGCTGGAGAAAACCGGCGGCGAAGTAGTCGAGCAAGTCATTCGGCCGACGGGTTTGCTGGACCCGTTGGTCGAAGTGGTACCGGCGCAAGGCCAAGTGATGCATTTGCTCGGGCAGATTCGCCAGAGAGTTGCCATGGGAGACCGAACTCTGGTAACCGCGCTGACCAAACGCCTCGCGGAGGACTTGGCTAACTTCTTCACCGATCACGATGTAAAGTGCCGTTGGCTGCACAGTGAACTCGATGCCTTCGAACGGGTGGAATTGCTGCGTGAGTTGCGAGATGGTCGCTGCGAGGTTCTCGTCGGAGTAAACCTGCTCCGCGAAGGCTTGGACTTGCCCGAGGTTTCTCTGGTTGCCATCCTCGATGCCGACAAGGAAGGTTTTTTGCGCAGTGAAACGTCGTTGATCCAGACGATCGGTCGAGCGGCTCGGAATGCAAACTCAAAGGTGATTTTGTACGCCGATACGATCACCCATTCGATGCAGATCGCGATCGAGGAAACGAGGCGGCGTCGCAAGCGGCAAGAGGAGTACAACGCTGAGCACGGGATCACCCCTGAGACGGTGAAGAAAGGGATTGTCGCCAGCATTCATGAGGCGGCGGAGTCGAGGAAACGAGCTCGGGATATGGTTCGCCGCGACCCGGTTGGACAAGTGATCACGGAAGCATATTTGAAGACGCTCGAAGAGGAGATGCTCGCCGCGGCGGAGAACCTCGAGTTCGAGAGGGCCGCTGCACTTCGGGACAAAATCATGCGATCCAAGGAGCGGATCGGAGAACCACTCGAAGAAGACTCCGCGGACTCAGAGCGAGTCGTCGGCGCACGCCAAAAGAAACGGTCTGGGAAATCTTCAAGCGGTCGCGTACCACGCAGGAAGTAGCTGTTTCGTTGTAGGGACATCGACAGCAGCTACTCAATCCAAGCAATCGGGCCGGACGGAGCATGATCTGTTCAGCCTGTCTCGCGAGTTTCTCGGCTGGCGAGTGCGGGCAAAGGAGCATCGGATAGATGGGCTCGCACCGGCACATCGTCGAGTCGATGTCTGAGTAGCTCCATTTGGTCATGGCATAACGCTTGTCCGATTTTGCTCGCGAGGAACAAGCCGGAGTGGAGGATGGCGGTCGCGATCACAATAGCCCAACCCCAAGGAAATTGTCCGATCATCCATTGCGAACCGCCGAAGATCGCGGCAAAAAAGATGGAGCAAAAAAGAGTAGGTAGAAGATCCAGACCAACGTCCAGACATTAGGCCGAGGAGCGAATCGGCCAAATAAAACCGAGTGATTGGGCGCGTGGTCGTCCAGGAAGTAGACGGAGAGGTGAGGTGACCAAAGGCGATGCAAATGGGGTTCGAGATGAAATTCAGCGTAGTCCCCGTGGCTGAGGTATAGGGTTTCGTCGTTCATCTGTTGCAGAGTCGACGCAAAGCTTGAGATCGCTTCGTGCCTAGGGTAAGGGATGTCCAGCGTGAAGGTTGGACGGATCGCGAATTGAACCCACTGAACCGTCGCTTCGGCTCCATTGAAATCATGGTCGAAAGGGTAGTCGGCCGTCTGGAGGGAACCCATCTCCAGGCGTTGTTGTTGTTGCCTTCAAACTCCTGCAACCG